>JAKJFV010000289.1 GCA_022704725.1 Spirochaetota bacterium | reverse complement strand
CAGACTAAATGTGATAAGAAAGTTGTACAATCCATAGTAGAATCCTTGTTCGAACAGATTAAAGAATCATTAAAACAATCAGCTACCATTGAACTTAGAGGTTTTGGTACTTTTGAACTTCGCCTTCGCAAAGGTAAAACTTCAGCACGAAACCCGAAAACGGGTGAGCACGTTTCTGTTGAACCCCATTATGTAGCGGCCTTTCGATCGGGCCAAGAGCTAAAAAATGCATTATGGTCCTTACCAGAAAAAAAAGAAAAAGACTAATATGGTTTTTGCATGTTAAAAAAAGTAATTACCGATATATCATTACTATTTCTAATTATCATTTTATTTTCACTATCACAGCCTAATCTTATAAGTGTACAAGGAATACCAATTCTCGCATATTTCATATATCTGCCCCTCTTTCTTCTTGTTAGACGTCTTTCCTGGAAAACGGTATGGCTGTACGGATTTTTATGCGGGGTAGGATGTTACTGTTTATTCACATACTGGCTTGCTTCATTTCACCCGATGGGTATAAGCGTTATTTCTTCGCTTTACGGATTCCAATTTTTAATTTTGTTTCCCCTTTTAAAAGGTGCTCCTTTAGTGTTAAAAAAGAGGGGATGGATACTTCAATGGCTTGTTCTTTGTGCTTATGAATATATAAAAACAAAGGGATTTGCAGGTTTCCATTATGGATTAACAGCATACACACATTGGAGATGGTCAGTATTAATACAATGTACTGATATAGGCGGGGTATGGCTTTTGAATGCACTTATTACCTTTCCTTCGGCCTGGCTTACATCTTTTTTTGCTCCTGCTTTTCAGGAAAAATTCCCGAATTTTAAGAAATTAAACTTTTTGGTCTTTATGAAAAAATCTTTTATTCCTATTTCAATATGGGCTTGCTTTTTTATATCTGCATTACTATATGGAATTGTTATTCAAAAAGATTACTCGAATTATGAGACAAAAAAAACAGCACTAATTCAAACAAACACTGATCCCTGGATTGGAGGATATGAAGCATATAAGAGGGATTTAAGCACCCTTATAAATCTTTCAAACGAAGCACTTGCTAAAAACCCCGATGTAGATTTTGTTGTATGGCCCGAAACTGCATTTGTTCCGCGAATTGAGTGGCATTATAAACATAGATACAATAAGGATTCTTATGATCTTGTCAGAAAACTGCTTGAATATTTGGATAATGCCTCTGTTCCCTATGTAATCGGCAGTGATTATGGAGTTGACGGTTACACGAGAAGCGGTACTTATGATGTTGTTGATTATAATGCAGTTTTGCTTTTTAAACCGGGAGAAAACGTCATACCTCCTGTACCGGATAAATATTTGAAAATGCATCTTGTACCTTTTACAGAGTTTTTTCCCTATGAGAAATATTTCCCCAAAATTTATGAAATGCTTCTAAATGGAGATACTCATATGTGGGAACCTGGAACGAATGCAGATGTTTTTACAATAAATGATTTCTCTTTTGGAACGCCAATTTGTTTTGAAGATACTTTTGGTTATATAGGAAGAAGGTTTGTAAATAATGGCGCTCAGGCAATTGTCAATCTTTCTAATGATGCATGGTCAAGAAGTCTTGCGTGCCAGTATCAGCATTTATCGATGGCGGTATTTCGTTCAGTTGAGAACAGAGTTTCTTCAGTACGGGCAACTGCATCGGGACAAACATGTATAATTGATCCTAATGGAAGAATCACAGCTATGGCGGAGCCTTTTACAGAAACATATTTAGTCGGTTCATTTCCCGTTAATTCAAATGTAAAGAAAACTATCTATACACGGTATGGTGATTTTGTCGGCATATTTTTTGTATATGCTGCAGGTTTAATTTACTCGGTAGCAGTATTGCTGCTGATAATTGAAGCTTTCAAGAAAAAAAATAAGTAAGGCAGGTTCAATATGGCTCGTAGTTTGCAGCAAAAGGCAAAAAATGTTACAGTTTTAGGAAGCGAAACACAATTTATTGGAATAATGCAATTTAAAGATGAGCTTGTCATAACTGGAAAGTTTGATGGTACTATAGAAGCAGAGGGACATTTAGAGGTAGATAAAAGAGCTCAATGTTCTGTTGATTCTGCTCATGCACACTCCATAATCATTTCTGGTCAAGTTACCGGTAATTTAGCAGCTCATGATAGAGTAGAAATGAAAAGCGGCAGCAGAATAATTGGAAATATAACTGCCGGAAAGATTAAAATAGAAGATAATGTTGATTTTCAGGGAAAGGTAAGCATGCTGGATTCAATGAGCGAAAATGACTTATTTTCTATGAATACTGCTGATTATAAAGAATCTTTACTCTCAAACAAAAATACTTAATGTTCACAAGCACCTTATACTTGACAGCAGATAATACTACGCTGTATAATTATTTTATTAATTCTTACAAGCAATTCAAAGAAATTATCTTTTTTTATAGAAACAATCAATCGACATGGAGAATTTAATGGCACCGATTAAACGACGCCGCTTTGTTGACACGTCTGAAATTCCAACTTCTTTGGAATCTGAAGATCAGGTTCAGCTGGATTTAAAACTGGAAACAGACAGCTTTTCCAGAGTAGAGGAATCAGACATTGAACCAGCACCTGAGGCGGGGCGTAATGAAGAACGCGAAACAGCAGAAGTAAAAGAAAGCGAGTTAATAAACTCAGACAATGAAGAAACAAGGATTAAAAACACCAAAGAAAGAGTTGTTATACGTCCTAAAATGAAAAAAAGAGTTAACCACCGTCCAGACTCCCCAAAGGGCGGATTCAATAATCCTACAGGTTCTATAAACCATCAAAATAATTATAATGCAGTTACTGAGTCAACTGATTCTGCAGGTGAAGATGAAGCACAAAAT
>JAKJFV010000288.1:385-2880 GCA_022704725.1 Spirochaetota bacterium | reverse complement strand
ATTATTTTTTAGTATGGTTGTTGCGGTTTTTAACCTGCGGGACTCAAATCTGCTTTTAAAAACAGCCTTTCAGACAGTTTTTATGGTGGTAATGTCCTCTCTTGTTCTTGTCGTACTTGCCCTTGTGTCGGCCGTAATTATTAAACTGCCCCGTATACCAATATCTGTAGAAAAAGTAAGCGAAACGGTTAATCTCGATATTCCTGCCCGATTATTACAGCTTTTTCCCTTTGCAGGTTTTGATTCCTTTTTAGACGGGGCCTACCTGCTGCCTTTGTTCGTTCTTGCAGGTTTTGCCGGAGCAGGATGCGCCTCGGATAAGGTAGCCTCTAAACCTGCCGTAACCCTCTTTGATTCTCTTTCTAAGTTATCATATTCGGTCATGAGTTTTTTCATAGACATGCTTGCTGTCGGTTTAATTGCTATTTCGTGTACATGGTTTATTCAATTTAGGGGTGTAATTCTTTCGGGTGTTTTTACTCCTCTTATTTTACTGCTTGCCGGAAATCTTATTGTTGTAACCCTTCTTATGTACCCTCTGATTATGAGATTTGTGTTCAAAGAAATGCACCCGTACAGGGTTATGTATGCAAGTGTATCTTCTATAATTACTGCATTCTTCTCTGGCGACACAAACCTTGTCCTTCCTATAAATATTCGTCATGCAAAAGAAAGCTTAGGTGTTAAACGGAGACTGAATGCAGTCACTCTTCCTGTATTCTCAACCTTCGCACGGGGCGGATCGGCCTTAGTTACTGCAATTTCTTTTATAATAATTTTACGTTCATATTCGAGCCTTGGTGTATCGCTCAGCGATGTGCTTTGGATCGGGTTAATATCATTCATACTCTCGTTTTTTCTGGGAGCATTTCCGGCAGGAGGGACATTTGTCTCTCTAACCCTTTTATGCACCCTCTACGGCCGCGGATTTGACGCCGGCTATCTCCTGCTTAAGCCGATGGCTGTTGTGCTCGGCTCCTTTGCCGCCGCAATCGATGCTGCAACTGCAATGGCAGGTTCGTACATTATAGCGTCAAAAATGAAGATGACGGAACACAGGGAGCTGAAGAAGTTTATATAAAATAAAAAAAATACATAAAAAAATAAAAAACAGGAGAGTTCTTTATTGGATTATTTGACATTACAAACGGTTATCATACTTTTTGGGGCGGGCATGGCTTTGACCGTTGCCCTTATGCAGATGCTGCTGGTAAAAAAAACGACTGTTAATTATGTAATAATTGCAGTCTGCTTTACTATTGTTGTTTTTCACCTTTCGAGTAATTATTTTATTTTTCAAAAACTGCCGTATTGGTATGAGCTCTATGGAGCTGTGCGCACTGCAGGAATAACTGCAAGTTTTATACTGCAGGCGTTAGTTTTTTTGTGGTTAAATTCCTTATTAACCAAAGAATTGAAGTTTAAAGGCAAAACCCTGCTTCATTTTTTACCTGCTGTACTCAATATTCTGATTTTGACTTTATTTGGTCATCATGAGCCCAATACCGCAATACCTCCGGAATTATATGTTTGATCAGAATATACTAAACCGTATTGTTTCACTTGCAACCTTTTTTCAAACGGTTGTGTATACAATTTGGATTAGTATCTTATATTTTCCGGTGCTTATAAAAGCCTCAAAAGAAAAACGAAGCAATCTGTATGCTGCTCTTTTATTACTGGCTTTTATGCTTTTGAGCATTGTTGTATATCTTGATTCCTACATAGGTAAAGGTTACTTTACCCTGATTATGCAGAGCCGGATGACCATTTTTATAACGGTAATATTTATTGTAGGTTTTAAGTATCCCTTTGTGATGAATATTGTTAAGCTTGAGGCCTACCGTGATGAGTATGCTAACTCCCGTATTGCCGGTATTGATGTTGACACCCTTGCATTGAAACTTGATGCCTTAATGACAACCGGGCGGATATTTGAACAAAGTAATCTGACCGTTACAAGGACAGCAGAGGCTCTGGGAATACAGCCGTATCAATTAACAGAAATTATCAATGTAAAGATGGGAATGACCTTTCCCCAGTATTTAAAGCAGAAAAGGGTCGAAGCTGCAAAAGCACTGATAATTGAGCGCCCTCAAGACAAGCTGATATCGATTGCTTACGACTGCGGCTTTTCCTCTCTGTCCTCTTTTAACGAATCTTTTAAAGCAATTACCGGTCTTACTCCGTCGCAATACCGCAGCCGTTTTGGAAAATAACAGACATGAGCTGTAAAATCTAAAAATAACTCAAGAGAATTCTCTTTTTTATACATTTTCGTTTCCAGATTCCTCATTCTGGAAGTATATTCCCTTCAAAAACTCTATCTTACTATGGTCATACATGTTTCTTTTTAAAAGTGAGCACAATTCATAAAATTTTGAAGGGAGTGAACCATGCGAAAATCTCGTTTTATAGGTATGCTTGCATTCATTTTGTCTGCAGGCAGTTTAATTATTTCTTGTAAAAACCCGGCAGGGGGCGAAACCCCTGCA
>JAKJFV010000288.1:0-369 GCA_022704725.1 Spirochaetota bacterium | reverse complement strand
GTCTGTAACTCTAAAAAGCAACAGCGGCAGTCTTGCACGCACCGGGTACACTTTTAGCGGCTGGAATGAAAAAGAAGACGCCAGCGGTGAATTAACCTACCAGCCCGGGGATGCCTTAATTATGCCGGCAGCAAATGTGACTCTTTATGCTGTCTGGGATCTTATTGAATCTGATCCTGCTGCTGAAGTCTATACAATAACATATGCCGGAAACGGCAATGACTCAGGAACTCCTCCTAAAGACACAGCGTCTTATGAATCCGGAGCAACAGTAACCCTGAAAAGCAACAGCGGCAGTCTTGCACTCACGGGCTATTCTTTTGGCGGCTGGAATGAAAAGGAAGACGGCAGCGGCAGTGTTACCTACCA
>JAKJFV010000287.1 GCA_022704725.1 Spirochaetota bacterium | reverse complement strand
ACTCATGAGCTTTTACAAGAAGTTTGCCGAATTCAGTCATGAGTTTTGCGTTCTGCTCAAGATAATTTTCTTGAATTTCTTTTGTAAGTTCTGCTAATTCGGGCGAATCGTCAAGTCCAATAACATACAAACCTTTTTGCTCGGCTGTCTCAAGAAGTTCATGAAAACGAGCCCAAAAATCTGTTGTATGGCTGCGGCAGCTGCTCATTTTACCCAAACCTTTTGTCCTCTCAAGCAGTTCTTCATTTAATACATGATGGGTATATTCATGGATGGCCGTATAAACTAATTGGTTATCGCTTTTAAAATTCTTATTATGAAGAATTATTTCCCGTGTTTCCGGTTTATATAGACCGTTTACTTTTTTACTTTCTTTACCGCTTAACGTAACTGTAAATTCAATAGAGCTTTCTTTGATTGAAAGAAGCATAGTTTTAATTTCGTCGTTGTTCATAGCATCCCCAGTTGTGATAAAATTATAGTAACGGCCGCGGCTGCCGCGGTTTCTGTTCGTAATACTCTGCTGCCCATTAAGGTCAGGACGAACTTGTATTGCTCAAAAATTGAACGTTCGTTATCGGTCCAGCCCCGTTCACTACCTATTGCCGCATAAACTCGCGGTGCATCAGTAAGCTGCTCCATTGACATGTAATCTCTTATGGTATCAAGCGCTCCGTAATTATGTGATAACAGCGCATTGAGGGAACAGTATGAGCGGACGTTGTCGAGAGCAGTTTTTATTGTTGAACTATGGCAGAAGCAACTGTCGTCTTTTTGCAGTGTTTCCAGACAGTTTTTTAAAGACGGATACACAAAAAGCTCCGGGATGTAGGTGCTTTTTGCTTGAATGGACCCGTTCTTAAGAGCCTCATAAGCCGAACCGCGTTCAACGATAGTTGAGTTCATGTACGATTTCTCTCCAAGCTCTGTCCCTACAAGGTGAATTTCTGCAACACCCAAACCTGCCATATCTCTAAAAAGACGTTTAAGCTGAATTGGACGGGGAAACCCAATTATAACAGAAACAGGATACAGGGGTTTCCCGTCGCTGTTAGGGGTAAAATTAAAGGCAATTCCCGCATCATTGATCTGCATGATAAGCGCCTTGCCTGCCATTGCGCCGATTATGCCTGCTTCAAAGGTGTCGCCGACATTTTTTTTAAGTATTTTTAAAATATGAGAGGCTCTCTCATCATAGAGGGGAAGCGGTTTGTCTATTTCTTCGCTGTCAAATAATACAATATTCATAGCAGTTTTTGAGTATATCTGCTTGCCTGTCAATATTCAAGCTATGAATCCCGGACTTGGTAAATAGGACTCTTTGTTGACATTAGTATACCGCTGTGTTACGATTTAAACACAAGGATGGGAGAACAATATATGGATTCCTATAAGATAAATAAAATAAAACTAGCCGGCTTGGTAATAGTATCGCTCTTTTTGTTAACAAGCTGCACTTTAATGTACGGAATTTTCGGTCCTCCTGTACCTTCGGATCTGCAGGTGGATTCTGTGTCTTCATTTAAGGTGAACATCAGCTGGAAAATGAATGATGATTTTGAATATCTTGTTTCGTATACATCTGCAGATGGTTCAGATTCTGCGTCTTCTCTGCGGATAGGGACGGTTTCGTCCTTTGTAATTGACAGACTAAAGCCTTCCACCGAATATACCATTACCCTGCAGTCTCAATATAAAGATAAGATAAGCGATGAAACCGATTCTGTTACAGCAAAAACACTTTTATCGTATCCAAAAGATCTCTCTTTTTCACAGAGCAGTAAAGATTCTGTTTTCATTTCCTGGTCGCCAATTGCAGGTGCTTCCGGTTATATTATTTATTATGATACAAATGATTCTTTTTCGAATAATTTGAGTTTAGACAGCAAGGCTGATACCTTTTATGCTCTGAGCGGAATACAGGCGTCAACTCCTTATTATTTTTCATTAGCAGCTTATAATGATGAGGGACAAAGCGATAAGAGCCCTGTTGAGTCATTTTCAACAAAGGTAACGGATTATGCTCTGGGCTTTTATGAAGTTGCACCCTCTGATGCGTCTCTTTCATTGACCGGTTTGAATAATAACCGTATTTATATGGTTAAAATGAATCCTTCTTCATCTCTTGTTCGATCCTCAAGCACTCGATCAATTACTAATACTGCATCTGCAAATATCTATTCCAGAACGGCAGTTTCTGATCCGCTTCTTCAAGAGGCTTTTGATGCATCAGAATCGGGCTCAATAGTGAGCGGAATATGGGATTCCGGCTTTATCCGTTTCGATAAACCCGAGCCTCAAAAATTCCAAAAACTGCATCCTCTTCCGTCAGCAGAAGTGCAAAAAAAAGCTGAATCTGTGAAACAGGGAACAAGCCGTGCTGCAGCCTTGAATGATATAAGAAATTTCTGGGTACAGGATGCTATGGAAAACTGGATAGAAAAGAGTGCTGTATTAAGTTCAATAGGAGACTATTGTTATGTTTGGACAATTGAATCCAATTACAGTACGGCATCAGTTTCTTACACAGATAATAAAATAACTGCAGCGCAAAGCAAAGAAATTGCGGTAAAATTTGATCAAATGTATCCTCCCGAAACGGCAATATTCGGCAATAAATATTCTGTAAAATATCCGGACTTCATCGACCCGAAAGATAAGATTTCAATTTTAATCTATGATATTGACGCTGATTATTCTCCAAGTCAAAACAGCGGAGTTTTCGGCTTTTTCTGGGCAAAGGATTATTATTTAGGAGAATCGGACGGATCAATTTCCGGGTATGGTCTTAAAACAAATAAGGATGAATTATTTTATATAGATTCACACTTCTTGGATTCCTACCCCGAAGGTATATACTCTACACTTGCTCATGAATTTCAG
>JAKJFV010000286.1 GCA_022704725.1 Spirochaetota bacterium | reverse complement strand
GCGGGAGTCCTCCGCACGAAAGGTAATGCATAAATGAGGAGCGGCTTTCTGTCAGTGTTTGATGCTCTAAAAATTCTTTGTATGAAAAGGGGTGTATCCGCAGTATTTCACAGCTTAAACTCGTACACTGTTCAACAAGTTCTTCCAGTATGACTGTTTTTTGTCCCGAAAGATAGACGGTGGTTTTGTATTTTTTGTGTATTTCTCTTAAAGCTGATAAAAGGTTGTCTATAAGCTCGGCATTATCTACAATGAGAGCAGAAACACCGGCGCCTAGGGCGTGGGCTGCATCGAGGAGCTCAATATCAGATGTAACAGTTTCACCCCCGCGTACTTCCACAACGCGGACTGGAGGTTTGTCTCTTCTTAAGCTGCGGGCAATGTCGGTAAGGAGGCTTGTCTTGCCGCTTCCTCGTAAGCCGCTTAAGAGGACTATCTGGCGGGTTTTTCCCCATTCAAGAGCCTTTATGAGATATTTTTCCCTTAAAATATACATAATATCAATTATACTAGACAAAAAACAAAATAACTAGTAGATAATAGTTATAATAGACAAAAATATCCAATATCAGTATGAAAATTTATTGCACAGACTCTGCATATACCGTATAGTCATCTCATGTTCTGTTGCAAAACAGAAACTAAAAAATCAGAAACTTCATGGAAGTTTACGAAGGAGATTAGCTATGCCAAGACAAATTAAAATTTTCGACACAACACTGAGGGACGGTGAACAGTCACCTGGATGCAGTATGAACCTCAAAGACAAACTCGATGTTGCCGAAAGCCTCGCCCGTCTTGGTGTAGACGTCATAGAAGCAGGTTTTGCTATTGCGAGCCCCGGCGATTTTCAGTCGGTTCAGGCTATTGCCCGCACTATCCGCGGGGTGTCGGTTGCATCCTTATGCCGTGCTCTGGAAAAAGATATTGATACCGCATGGGAAGCGATTAAGGATGCCGAAAATCCGCGTATTCATACCTTTTTGGCCACAAGTCCTCTGCACATGGAGTACAAATTAAAAAAGACTCCCGATCAGGTGTATGAGCAGGCTGTCAAAATGGTTAAGTATGCACGCAATCTTTGCGGCGATGTTGAGTTTTCTCTCGAGGACGCATCCCGTTCTGATCCCGCCTTTATGTACAAGGTAATTGAAGGGGTTATTAATGCTGGTGCTTCAACCGTAAATATTCCGGACACCGTAGGCTATGCTGTACCCGAAGAGTTTTCGACACTCATAAAGAATATTCGGGAAAATGTTCCTAATATTGATAAGGCCATAATTTCTGTACACTGCCACAACGACTTGGGTCTGGGTGTTGCAAACAGCCTCGCAGCCGCTAAGGCCGGAGCCGGACAGATTGAGTGTACTATTAACGGCATCGGAGAACGGGCAGGAAATGCAGCCTTGGAAGAAATTATTATGAACTTATATACCCGCAAAGAGTATTACGATATGACAACCAGAATTGATTCGACGCAGCTGTATCAGGCTTCTAAAAAGGTAACTAAGGCTACCGGTGTGCGCTGTCAGCCCAATAAGGCGATTGTCGGCGAAAACGCCTTTGCTCACGAGGCGGGAATACATCAGCATGGTGTACTTGCAAATAGAGCAACATATGAAATTATGACGCCTGAATCAATCGGGCTGCCTCATAACAAGATGGTTTTGGGAAAACACTCAGGACGTCACGCCTTCGAGGAGCGCTTAGCATACCTGGGGTACAATATTGTAGAAGAGGAAATTGAAAAGATATTTGCAGAATTTAAAGTTCTGGCCGATAAAAAGAAGACTGTTTCGGACCGCGACATTGAAGCCCTTGTTTCCGGCTTTGGAAGCGGAGTTCCCGAGACCTTTAAGTTGGACCGCTTTGTCATAAATTCGGGTTCTTCAATTACTGCAACGTCGGTTGTCCGCCTTATTACTAGAGACGGTGAAAAGGTTGAAAAGGTTGCCATAGGCGACGGCCCTGTAGATGCTTCTCTTAATGCAGTCGATAAAATCATCGGCGGCTCGGAGATTAAGCTCGAAGACTTTTCGCTCCAGATTGTCGATGCCATCGACACCGGAACAGATGCACAGGGTGAAAGCCATGTACGCATAACACGGGACGGCAGAACATGGAACGGTAGCGGAGTTTCGACAGATATTGTAGAATCTGTTATAAAAGCATATCTTTCTGCGGTAAACACGATGACATTCGAGCTTGAGCAGGAAAAAACAAGGAGCGCTGTATGACAAAAACTGGAAAGAGAATAGACATGTTTGATTCAACCCTTCGCGACGGAGCACAGGGGGAGGGAATCAGTTTTTCTGTCCAGGATAAGATTCATATTGTTAAGGCCTTAGACGAACTTGGCGTTCCCTACATAGAAGCAGGGAACCCCGGCTCAAACCCGAAGGATCTTGAGTTCTTTAATGAAGTTAAGAAGCTTAAACTAAAGCATTCACATCTTGTTGCCTTTGGTTCAACAAGACGCAAGGGTATAGATGTAAAGGGTGATGCCAATGTGCAGAGTCTCTTATCAGCCGGTACTGAACATATTTGCATTTTTGGAAAAACCTGGGATTTTCAGGTAAAAGAGATACTAAAGGCGACTTTAGAAGAAAATCTTGCAATGATAGCCGATACTGTTGCATTTTTTGTCTCGAAGGGTAAGACCGTTTTTTATGATGCGGAACACTACTTTGACGGATACTGCGCTAATCCTGAGTACGCAATAGAGACTCTCAAGGCTGCTTACAAGGCCGGAGCTAAAACCCTTGTTCTGTGCGACACAAATGGAGGAAAGCTTCCCGACGAGATTATGAGTATGACTGCAACCGCGCTCAAGGAAACCGGAGCACAGATAGGCATTCACTGTCACAACGACACCGGCATGGCTGTTGCAAGCTCC
>JAKJFV010000285.1:2546-2897 GCA_022704725.1 Spirochaetota bacterium | reverse complement strand
TTGCAAGCGGAAAAGCAGCTTCACAAAATTTTGCAGATTTTCACTGGTTCGAGTATATTCCTCTGTAACATTGAAAAAGATATTACAAATAAATATACACCTATTGTGCATTTTTATGCATTTATGATAAAATAATAGCCTATTTGATACTGTTGTTTTTTGGGGGTTATATGAAAAACGCATACGTTAAAAACGTATTTGAGCAGGTTAAGGCTAAAAATGCACATGAAAGTGAATTTCTGCAGGCTGTAGAAGAGGTTCTTGAGTCCCTTGAACCTGTTGTTGAAAAAATGCCCGAGATAGAAAAGAATGCTATTTTGGAGCGCATGGTAGAACCTGAGCGTGTAATAA
>JAKJFV010000285.1:0-2536 GCA_022704725.1 Spirochaetota bacterium | reverse complement strand
GTTCCGCGTTCCCTGGGTTAATGATGCCGGCAAAATGTGCGTAAACAGAGGTTTCCGTGTACAGTTTAACAGCGCCATTGGTCCTTATAAGGGCGGTCTTCGCTTCCATCCTTCTGTAAATCTTGGTATTCTCAAGTTTTTAGGTTTTGAGCAAGTTTTCAAGAACAGTTTAACAACTCTTCCTATGGGCGGCGGTAAAGGCGGCTCAGACTTTGATCCTCATGGAAAAACCGACGGTGAAGTAATGCGTTTCTGCCAGTCTTTTATGACAGAACTCTATCGTCATATTGGTCCTAATTGTGACGTTCCTGCAGGCGACATTGGTGTAGGCGGACGCGAAGTAGGCTATATGTTCGGTCAGTACAAAAGACTTCAGAACGAATTTACCGGTGTTTTAACAGGCAAAGGTTTGTCTTTCGGCGGGTCATTAATTCGTCCGGAAGCTACAGGCTATGGCTGTGCATACTTTGCAGAGAACATGCTTGCTGTTAAAAATGAAACCTTCAAAGGCAAGGTTTGTGCAGTTTCCGGTTCCGGCAACGTTGCTCAGTATTGCTGTGAAAAACTTATTGAGCTTGGAGCTAAGCCTGTTACATTGTCTGACTCATCAGGCTTTATCTACGATGCTGATGGTATAACAACCGAGAAGCTTGCTTTTGTAATGGAACTTAAAAACGTAAAACGCGGAAGAATAAGCGAGTATGTTGCAAAATACCCATCTGCAAAATTTACCGCTAACGAAAGACCCTGGTCTGTAAAAGCCGACTGCGCATTCCCTTGTGCTACACAAAACGAACTTAACGGTGAAGAAGCAAAGGCATTAATTAAGAACGGATGCAAACTTGTAGCAGAAGGTGCTAACATGCCTTCAACACCTGAAGCTGTAGCAGCCTTCCAGAGTTCAGGTGTTTTATTTGCACCTGGTAAGGCATCCAATGCCGGCGGTGTTGCAACATCCGGTTTGGAAATGAGCCAGAACTCTATGAGATACTCATGGAGCCGTGAAGAGGTTGATGCTAAGCTTAAAGGAATAATGAAAGATATTCATGACAGTGCCTATAATGCAGCAAAAAAATTCGGAATGGAAGGTAACTATGTTGCCGGCGCAAACATTGCAGGCTTCTTAAAAGTAGCACAGGCAATGATTGCACAAGGTCTTGTATAATACATTATTTGATTTTGAACTAAACTGAATTAAATAGTATAACAAGATGAACGGCAGATTACGTAAGTCTGCCGTTTTGTTTTTTAAAGGGGGTTTGTATGGTATTATTTTCATTGAAAAAGAATTGTGAGGAACAGCAGGTTGAGCATTCCTATATGGCTCTTCGTCAGGTAATTGGTATTTTGGGTATGTTTTTACCCTTTGCTGTCGTCTTTTTTGCAGCCGTGTTCGGTTCACCGGACTGTCTGCCTTTAAACTGCTTTTCAACTATCAGTGCAACGTATCATACAAACGCAGGACCTATCATGGTCGGCCTTTTGTTTTGTGTCGGGCTTTTTCTAGTTACCTATGACGGCTACGATAAACAGGACAGTATTGTCTCTACAATAAGCGGGATCGCCGCAATGGGAATTGCTTTTTTCCCCTGCACCTTAAAGGTTTTATCTATTGACTCTGCAGGTCATTCACTTGGGACAAGAGTTGGTATTTTTCATCTGCCTATTGAAGTTTCCAATATAATTCATCTTTGTCTTGCAGCAGCATTTTTTTTGCTTCTTGCCTATAACTCCTTTTTCCTTTTTACAAAGACCAAGAATAAGGATTCTATGTCTGATGAAAAGAAAAAGAGAAATTTGCTCTATAAAATTTGCGGGCTGGTAATTCTTATTTCTATTATCTGCATTCTTGTTATAAATCTTTTATATACCTTTTTGTTTTCTGCAAATCCTCCGGATTTTTATGCCTTTGAGTATACTCCTTACGGCATTGTCTTTGAAACAATCATGCTCATTGCATTCGGACTTTCATGGCTTGCAAAAGGCGGTGCAATAATGCGCGATATTGATGCCGGTGAAGCTAATACTAAATGATTGCTGAATATAGTTTGTAAAAATATTTTGGAGAATAGTATGCTTATAATTCCTTCTGTTTTTTCTAATGGTATGGTTCTGCAGCGGCAGAAAAAAATACATTTTTGGGGTTCAATAACTGATATTTCCGGCAGCGGATGCAGCGTAACAGTACAGCTTCAGGACAAAGGTACTGCAATTGCCTCTTCTTATACATCTGTACGGGAGGACGGCTCGTGGGTCTGTGCTCTCCCGCCTCAAAAAGAGGGCGGACCATACGCGGTTCAAATCTGCCTTGAAAATGAGGGCAAGAAAAGTATTAGTCCTAAAGAATTCTGCGATGTCATGATTGGAGAGGTTTGGCTTGCAGGCGGGCAGTCCAATATGGAGTATGAGTTGTGTAATGATGCAGATGGCAAGCTGCTGCTGGAAAATCCGCCCGATCTTCCTATACGATACTTTTATACTCCGAAAATCTCATTCACCGGCAGGGAACTTGAAGAGGCTGAACTAAAAAATACCT
>JAKJFV010000284.1 GCA_022704725.1 Spirochaetota bacterium | reverse complement strand
AGCATACTTCATATGCCCTTCTGCAACGGCTGTCCTTATTCCGCTTGAGCCGACTTTCATTCCTCCAATACTTACAGTATTAAGTACCGAAACAGTCAGATCACGGGAAGCGGCAAATTCATGCAATTCTGCAATTCCAACAGCCCCCTTGTAGCCGCACTTAAAATCAAGGCCTACAAAAAGAAACTTCACAAAACAAGCAGAATATACAAATGAAAGAAAATCCGTACCACTCATTGTACTAAATTTATGAGAAAAGTCAATGACCACGGTAAAGTCAAAACCTGAATGCTTAAACCATTCCAGGCGGAGATTCAGCGTGGAAACTTCACCCGGAAAATCTGCTGATTTTTTTGATTTTGGAGGGACGTTAAAAGTAATTACACCGGTTTTAAGAGAGGGAAATTCTTTTTTCTTTTGCAGCACCGAAAGACAAAGGGCTTCATGACCTCTGTGAGGACCGTCAAATCCCCCGATGGTAAGTGCTGTACCCCCTTGAAAAAAACTTGACAATGGTGAAGAAGGATTACTATTAAGATCTTCTATATCTTTCCAGGAGAATATTTTCATAGTATATTACTCCCGGCTTTATCTTCCGTATGAGGCAGAACAGAAGGAAGAACAAATTGGTAGTCATATCGTTTATCAGTCTTTTGAATCAAACCGCAAAACTTCCTGTTCTCTGAAAATACAGCATTTTCACCCTGTAATGGAATATCATGAAAATACTCATTAAAAAGGGTTCTGCCGTGATAAAAATCAGATTCATGCTGCTGCTTTAATATAACAGTATGAAATCCGCATTGTAAAGAAGCCTCTTCTGTCATTGATATTAGAGACTTTCTAATTTCTATAGAGCGTTCCTCATTCCGGTCAGTTTCACTCAGATCTATGGAATTCGAATGATTTTTGAGCATCGATAAAGAAAACTCTTCTAATTCTGAACTAAAACAGGCATCAGATAAGGAAAAGGGACCAATACTTGTGCGGCGCAGTTTAACCAAATGAGCGCATGATGAACAAGCATAGGCAATATCGCGGGCAAGGGAACGAATATAGGTGCCTTTAGAGACACTGACACGGATGTGGGCATATTCAACAGCATCTTCATCGCTGACGGACATGAGGCTGATTTCATGAATTGTAACAGGGCGGGCCTTCATTTCTACCGTTTTTCCCTCACGGGCAAGATCGCTTGCACGTTTACCGTTCACATGAACAGCAGAGTATGCAGGGGGAATTTGTAATTGATTTCCTTCAAACTGAAGCAATGCTTTTTGCAGATCCTGTTTTGAAGGTAAAGAAGATGTTTTTATCTGCTGTCCGGAAGGATCAAGAGTATCGGTTTCTATACCAAATCGGATAACAGCTTCGTAGGTTTTATCGAAATTTGTTATATGACTAACAAGACGGGTCATACTTCCGGAAAGAACAACGAGAAGCCCGTCTGCAAAACTGTCTAGCGTGCCTGTATGTCCAACTTTTTTAGTCTTTAAAGCATGCTTTATATCCCACAGTGAAGAAAAACTCGTAATACCAGTTTTTTTTGCATATAATATTATACCGGAGTCAAAAGTTTGCAAAAGCGCTATTCCTCCGTTCGTGCTTCACCAATAGCTTTTTCCATTTTTTCAAGTTCTTCGAGTTTTTTAACCATCTCAAAGCCCTCTTTAATACTTTTATCCATAACAAAGTTTAATTTAGGAAACTGACGCAGCGAAAGCTTTTTAGAAAGTGTCGTCTGAATAAAACCCGCGGCACTTCCTAAACCCTTTACACCCTTTTCTGTCTGCTTGTCGTCCATAAAACTTGAAACATAGACTTTTGCATATCCCAGATCGCCTGCTACTTCCACCCTGTTTATACTTAAAAAAGTGGAAACACGGGGATCCTTAATCTGACGAAGCATTATCATCCGGGAAATTTCTTCACGTATCTGCTCTCCAAGTCTTTCTAAACGAAACTCTGACATGTATTCCTCTTAATCTGAACTATAAGCTATAAGCTTTAAGCTATAAGCAAAGCTTATAGCTTAAAGCAAAGCTTTGCTTATAGCTTATAGTTCAGTTTTTAATTATGCTTCAGCAGTTTTACCTGCTTTTTTTAGCTCTGCAGCCTTTTGCTCAAGCAGTGTTTCTCCGAGTTTTCTTGCTACTTCAATATACTCGAATACTTCAAACTGATCGCCGACCTTAATGTCGTGCCATGAATCAACTCCAACACCGCACTCAAAGCCCATAGAAACTTCTTTAGCATCATCTTTAAATCGTTTAAGCGATGTGACCTTGCCGCTGTAAATAACTATTCCTTCGCGGATTACATTTACACTGCTTGATCTCTTAATGATACCCTGGGTAACATATGAACCGGCAATAGTGCCGATTTTCGGAACCTTAAATATATCGCGCACTTCAAGCATACCTATTACTTCTTCTTTAACATCCGGTTTAAGCATGCCTTCCATAGCAAGAGTTATTTCTTCCACAGCCTTATAGATAATATTATACTTGCGGATATCTACTTTTTCCTGATCAGCTAAAAGTTTAGCCTTAGGAGTTGGCCGTACGTTAAAGCCGATTATAATTGCATTAGAATCAGCTGCTGCGAGCATTACATCGCTCTCGTTGATTGCTCCTGCAGATGCATGAATAACAGCAAGGCGGATATCCTTTGTAGTAAGTTTCTCCAAAGACTGTTTAAGAGCCTCTGCAGAACCCTGTACGTCGGACTTAATAATTACCTTTAGTTCCATGCTTTCGCCGGCATCAATTGTTTCATAAAGGTTATCAAGCGTAATTTTTCTAACAGTCTTTGCATCTTCAAAACGTTTTAATTCCTGACGTTTGTCTGATATTGCGCGGGCTGTTTTTTCATTTTTAGTAACCTGAAACGGATCTCCTGCCA
>JAKJFV010000283.1:318-2906 GCA_022704725.1 Spirochaetota bacterium | reverse complement strand
GATGAAGGTTTCTTCTACCAAAAGCATGACAGGCCATTGCCTTGGAGCAGCCGGAGCAATAGAAGCCATCATTACCGTAAAGGCAATCGAAGAAGGTTTTTATCCTCCAACTATAAATCTTGAGAATCCCGACCTTGAACAGGGCTGTGATCTTGATTATGTTCCCAACAAGGGCATTGACGCTTCCAAAACCGGCGGAATTTCCTGTGCAGCCTCGGGCTCGCTCGGATTCGGCGGACATAACGGCGTTGTAGTATTTAAGAAGGTCAAATAATGAGTTTAACAAAAGATATTGAGTCATTGATTCCTCACCGCAAACCCTTCATCTTCGTTGACGAAATTGAAAGCGCAGACAAAGACGGCTCGGTGAGCTATCACACCTTTACCGAAGACGAGTTTTTCTTTAAAGGACACTTCCCCGAGTATCCGGTTGTTCCCGGTGTTATTCTTGTAGAAACCATGGCACAGGCAGGGGGAGCTGCATTGAGTTTTCAAAAAACATTTGCAGAAGGTTCTCTTTTTTTCCTTGCCACTGTTGATAAGGTAAAGTTCCGCAAACAGGTGCGGCCCGGAGACAAGGTTAAGCTGGTTATCACTAACCTCAGAGTTTCTGCACGGATGATAAAACAAGCTGGAAAAGCATACATAGGCGATGAAGTTGCAGCAGAAGCTGAATGGATGTGTCTTGTAGGTTCAGCAGGCTGATACATCAGCTCATCAGCAAATACAATAAGGAGAGGCCTTACCGCCGATCTCTTTCATAAAGTACAGGAGTAAAAAATGGTCATAAAACCAATGATACGAAGCAATATCTGTCTTAATGCTCATCCGGCAGGATGCAAAAAGTCAGTATTGGATCAGATTGAAATTACAAAAAAAGCATGTGCAAAATATGAAGCTAAGAACGGGACTCACCGGCCCATAAAGAATGTGCTTGTACTCGGCTGTTCAAACGGCTACGGTCTTGCAAGCCGCATCACCGCATCCTTCGGCTACAATGCCGGATCTGTCGGTGTTTCTTTTGAAAAAGAAGGAACCGAGACAAAGGGCGGCACTCCCGGATGGTACAATAACCTCGCCTTTGATGCTGAGGCAAAGAAGAAAGGGCTCTTATCAGTTACGATTAATGGAGATGCTTTTTCTGATCCAATTAAAGCAGATGTTATAAAGGCTGCAAAAGACAATAAAATTACCTTTGATCTTGTCGTATACAGCCTTGCAAGCCCGGTTAGAACAGACCCCGAAACAGGCGTTATGTATAAATCGGTTTTAAAACCCTTTGGTAAGCCCTATACAGGCACTACCATCGATGCAATGACCGGTACCATGAAGGACATAAGCGCAGAACCTGCAAACGAAGATGAGGCTGCACAGACTGTAAAAGTTATGGGCGGCGAAGACTGGGAACGATGGATTGACCAGCTTACAAAGGCAGGCGTTCTTTCTCAAGGCTGCATCACGGTAGCCTACTCCTATGTAGGACCGGAGGTATCTCAGGCAATCTACCGTCAGGGAACAATCGGAAAGGCAAAAGAGCACCTGGAAAACACTGCAGGTGTATTAACAAAGAAAATGAGCTCATTCGGCGGAACAGCCTTTGTGTCTGTTAATAAGGGTCTCGTAACAAGAGCGAGCGCAGTCATACCGATTATTCCGCTGTATTTATCGGTACTTTTTAAAGTAATGAAACAGCAGGGAACTCACGAAGGCTGCATCGAACAGATTAACCGCCTTTTTGGAGAACGTCTCTACATACCGTCTCCCGACGGAAAAGCGGCTATCCCTGTTGATGAAGAAAACAGAATACGCATAGACGACTGGGAAATGGATGAAAAGGTTCAAAAGGAGGTTGACAGGATTATGCCCATGGTTAATGAGTCAAACCTCACAGAACTTGCAGACCTGGACGGCTACCGCCATGACTTTCTTGCAACGAGCGGATTCGACGTAAGCGGCGTAGACTACGAGGCAGACATTGCCCGTTTTGATACCATATAAAAGGCGTGAAACATGAGTAATGCCCAAAAAAAAGAGGACACTATGAACGACAATTTTATTATCACCCTATTGGAAAAATTTGATGCCAGTTCTATTAAAGAACTCTCTATTGAAAAAGAAGGAGTAAAAATCAGTTTTAATAAAAACTGCTCCACCCCTTCTGCCGTTTCTGCCCCCTATACTGCTTCTGCGGAAAGACCATCTGTACACACAGCTGCCCCGGTAAGCTCGTCAGTATCTGCACCTTCATCGTCTCAGGCTCCTGCAGCTTCCGCAGCTGCTCCTGCTTCTGAAGGCCTTTTTATTAAGAGCCCGATCGTCGGCACCTTCTACCGCTCCCCTTCCCCTGATTCTCCTGCATATGCAGAAAAAGGTAAGACCGTGAAAAAGGGACAACCCTTGTGCATCCTTGAAGCAATGAAGATGATGAACACACTCGAAGCTGAATACGACTGTGTTATAGAAGACATCCTTGCTTCCAACGGCGATCTTGTAGAATTTGATCAAAATCTCTTCAAAGTAAAAAAACTATAACGGGAACGTCATGATAAAGAAAATATTGGTTGCAAACCGCGGCGAAATCGCAGTAC
>JAKJFV010000283.1:0-308 GCA_022704725.1 Spirochaetota bacterium | reverse complement strand
ATGGATATAGAAACTGTCGCCGTGTATTCTACTGCAGATAAAGACAATCTGCATGTAAAACTTGCCGACAGAGCGGTGTGCATAGGACCTGCACCGTCCAGCAAAAGCTACCTCAACGGCGATGCGCTCATAACTGTTGCATTGCAGACAGGCTGCCAGGCAATACACCCCGGTGTCGGATTTTTATCTGAAAACGCCAAATTTACAGAGAAGGTTGAAAAAGCCGGTCTTATTTGGATAGGTCCATCATCAAAAATAATTGATATGCTGGGCGACAAGGTTCAGGCCCGCGCTACTGCAATAAAGGC
>JAKJFV010000282.1 GCA_022704725.1 Spirochaetota bacterium | reverse complement strand
GCATCCATGAAAAAGGGAGTAGATGTTCCGTCAGGATCCATGTATCCCTTTTCAAACATTTGAGCTACGAGTTCTGCAGCTTTTTTAAATGCGGCATTTCCAGTAAAGTTTTGTTTACCTGTTCCTAAGTATTGTACATCGTCTCCGTAAATATTTGCAATAAAACAACGGAATAAAAAATCTATTGTATAAGGAGCACCCTGCAAACCTGCTGTTATAGGAACTATGCCGGCAGCCTTAAGTTTTTCACATGCAGCCATGAAGGAATCAATATCCGATGGAGCTTTTTCAGGATCAAGACCGGCTTGTTTAAATAATGCTTTATTGTAATAAATACCAAAGCCTTGAGTTGTTATTGGTACCATATGTACCGGTTTGGAAGCATTTCCGCCTTCGGAACAATATGCCCAGCTAAATTCGGAAATTTCAGATCTCCATGAAGAAATGTATGTATCTAGCGGAAGCGTGTAATCATCAAATTCATACGCTTGAACGCCGCCGTGAAACATTACAATGTCTGGACCATTACCGGCTTGAACTGCCGCTGTAACCAACTGATAGTAATTATCGTTTGCCTGTCCCACATGAGTAATTTTTATACCGGGGTTTTTCTGCATAATTAATTCGTCAATTTTCTTCATAACAGGCTGAGCACCGGCTGCATCACCGTATTTAAAATCCCAAATTATTATTTCGGTAGCTTTGGGTTCCTGAACGGTATGCTTGTCCTTATTTCCACCGGCCCACAGCGAAACGCTAAGACAGACCAATAGAAAACCAATGGCTATTCTGAAAAAACTTTTCATACTTTCCTCCTCATTTAAAAAAAGTATTGCTATAACAAATATAAGCGTTAAACCCGTTTATTTTTGATAAAAAGGTTAATCGCTTAACTTACTATACAACCACTTTTTCCGATTTGTCAAGAAAAAAATGCACAATTTACCGCTTTTTTTCTTAAGTACTTTCTCTTTCAACCAAATGTGTACGGATGATTGTATGTGAGGGCTGAATACGTTTTTTTTCAATTACTTCCAAAAGAAGTTCTGCCGCCTTCATACCTATGTCGTAAGAACCCATATCTAAACTTGTTATTGACGGAGAATGAATTCTAGTAATCATTGTATTACCGGCACTCAGAACGGCAACTTTATGAGGCACGGAAATACCTTTTTCTCTTAGGACCCGCAAAACACCTACCGCAATTGTGTCGTTAAAAGTAACAACAGCAGTAAAATCTGTTATTTGCTCTGCGATCTTTTTAAATTCCCTGTATCCGTCTTCTTCTAGCATTTGAACATTGAGTATCCACTGCTCATCAAAACTAAGTCCATTATCTTCATACGCAAGTATATAGCCTGCTTTTCTTTTTTCAGTCTGTGTATATTCAGCAGAACCGTTTATAAGAAGAATTTTTGTATGTCCTTTTTTTATAAGATAATTCACCGCTGCATAGTAGCCTGCAGTAATATCGGCATCTACATAAAAACAGTTTTCTCTTTCTTCTGGAGTTCCAATAACGACAAGTGGAATGCCCCTTTGCATAATATCTTTAATATACTTATCGTGTATTCGAGGATTCATTATTAATGCACCATCAATAGGCTGAGTCATGTGAATATTTTGATTTGAGGTCTTTTCCTCATCTTGGTAATCCGCATAAAGCTGAATTTGATAGTTTTTTTCATGTAAGGTGTCGAGAATTCCTGCAAGAATGTTATTAAAAAAATAATCTTCCCGTATATTTTTGGTCGGAGAAGCATATAAACCTACCGTCCATGTTTTACTGCTGGCAAGGTTCCTTGCGGTGACACTCGGCCTATAATTAAGTTCTTCTACTGCAGCATAAATTCGCTGTTTTACTTCATCGCTTATCTTTTTCTTTCCTGAAAGTGCGTATGAAACAGTAGCTGCCGTTACTCCGGCTCTTTTTGCAACAGTTTCAATGGTTATTTTTGCCATATTACCCTACATTACTAATTAGTTAATCGATTAACCAATATTATGATTATTTTTTGTTTTCGTCAATATTAATATAACTTGAAATATACTTTATATGTAACATGATGCTCTTTCTTAAACAAACATGATGCTCCGCTCTCTTGTTTGCTCCTCGAAAATTTGCTACTATTAGATAAACCCAAAACTAGAAAGGAAAAAACATGGCAAAAATACAAATGAAAAACGCTATTGCAGAATTAGATGGCGACGAAATGACCCGCATTTTGTGGAAAGTTATAAAGGAAAAACTTCTTGAACCCTATATAGATTTAAAAATTGCATATTTTGATCTCGGTCTTAAGGTCAGAGACGATTCTAATGATAAGATTACTTATGAGGCTGCTGCTGCCATAAAAAAACTCGGAGTAGGTGTTAAGTGTGCTACGATTACGTCTAATCAAGCTCGTGTCGAAGAATATAAACTAAAACAACTTACGCCAAGCCCAAACGCTATTATCCGTGCAGAGCTTGATGGAACAGTGTTTAGAAAGCCCATTCTTGTAAACAATATAAAGCCTACCGTTTCCTGCTGGAAAAGCCCCCTTATTATTGGTCGTCACGCATACGGAGATGTCTATAAAAACTGCGAAATGTATATTGATGGTCCCGGAAAAGCAGAGCTGGTTTTTACCGGTAAGGACGGAAAAGAAAAACGCAAAACAATCATGGAAATGAATGGTCCAGGGATTCTTCAAGGCATACATAATCTTGATGCCTCTATTGAAAGTTTTGCACGCGCATGTCTTTTTTACGGCTTAAGTGAAAAAGTTCATGTCTGGTTTGCCACAAAAGATACTATTTCGAAAACCTACGACGGACGATTTAAAGAAATTTTTCAGCACGTATACGATACCGAATTCAAAACCAAGTTTGAAGCTGCTGGTATTGAGTATTTTTACACCCTCA
>JAKJFV010000281.1 GCA_022704725.1 Spirochaetota bacterium | reverse complement strand
ATACACAATTCTGCACTTACTACCGGAGAGGCTGACAGCGGCGAAATATAGACCTCCATCCCGTTTGATAAGATATATCGTGTATTTTGTGCATGAAGGGAGCAAAGAAGGAAGATAAGAAAAACTGATACTGATATTTTTTTCATAATGTAACAAAAATTATAATAGTAAAATACTCAAAAGTCTATGTTAAATATGAACAGATTTCTTTGACAAAGGAACAGAAATCCACTAAAATTATTTTGTTATATTCGGCTGTCAGACTATTCAGGAGTTATATATGTCAAAAGTTTCTATTCACGTTCCCTTTGAAAATCACAGCGGAACCTTTCCTGTTGATTCTTCATTCCTAAAAGGTAAACGAAATCCGACTCAATCAGAAATTGAAATTCTAAAACAGAACGACAACCGCTGTTCTGATCCGCAGTGGAGGACCCTGTTTGTCTCCGAGGCCTTTGATCCAACTTTAATTCACGACACCGAGTTTTACGGTACTGTAGTAATAGGCGCACTACGAAAAGCAACACTTAAATTTCATGATCTTGAATTGGAAACCGGTATAGTTAACTCGTATATAGATTCCTGTGTTTTCGGCGATGATGTGTGCGTCCGCAATGTTTCGTATCTGCAGAATTATTCCATAGGCAGCCGGGTCATGATTTTTAATGTTCAGGAAATGTCCTGCACGGTGCATTCCAAATTCGGCAACGGTATTCTTAAGGAAGGCGAACCCGAGGAAAATCGTATTTGGATCGGAGTCGGAAACGAAAACGGAGGCCGCGATATTCTGCCTTTTGAGTCTATGATCCCGGCAGATGCGTATATTTGGTCGCGCTATCGTGAAGATAAAGAGCTTATGAAAAAGTTCATAGACCTCACAGAGGAAGGACACTCCAGACAGAACAATACCTGCGGTATTGTAGGGGATGATGTTGTAATTAAAAATACCAGCCTCATTAAGGATGTGAAGATCGGTCCCTGTGCCTACATAAAGGGTGCATTTAAACTCAAAAACATAACAATTTGTTCTTCCGAAGAAGAATCATCTCAAATCGGCGAGGGTGTCGAGATGGTAAACGGTATTATGGGCTACGGCAGCAAGGCCTTTTATCAGTCTGTAGCTGTCCGCTTTGTCCTCGGCCGCAACTGTCAGCTCAAGTACGGGGCTCGGCTCCTTAATTCTGTACTCGGCGACAACTCTACAGTGTCATGCTGCGAGCTTTTAAATAACCTTATATTCCCCTTCCATGAACAGCATCATAATACATCCTTCCTTATAGCAAGTACTGTTAAGGGGCAATCGAACATTGCTGCCGGTGCTACTATCGGTTCAAATCACAACTCGAGAAGTCCTGACGGCGAGATCTATGCAGGAAGAGGTTTTTGGCCCGGACTGTGTTCAGATTTTAAGCACAACAGTAAATTTGCCTCTTTTACACTCATTTCAAAGGGATCGTATCAGTATGAATTAAATATAACCTATCCTTTTTCTCTTGTATCGCGTTCAAGCGAAGAGGAGGGCATTAGTATAATGCCTGCATACTGGTTCATGTACAATATGTTTGCCATGGCCCGCAATAATTCAAAGTTTAAAAACCGCGATGTGCGGGCAGTTAAGGTTCAAAACATAGAAACTGACCCGCTCGCACCCGATACTATGCAAGAGGTTCTTTCCGCCCTTGACAGAATTATTCATCTGACTGAAAACTGGCTCATGTCGAATGATTTAAATTATACTCAGGCGACAGGTAATATGTACCAGAAGGCTAAGGATTTTTTACACCAAAATCCCGATGCGGATCTTACCTTTGTTGATCCCTTATGTATGAAAAAGTTCGGGGCTAAAATTGTAAAACCGGTGCAGGGTTATAAGGAATATAGAAAAATTACCAAGTATTTTGCAGTAAAAACTTTATCTGAGTATTGTAAACAGAAAAATTTAGCCTCATTTTCTACCGCTCTTTTTTCAGAAATTCTTTCGCTTGAGCTCTATATTGAATGGGTCAATATTGGCGGCCAGATTATTCCTGTAAAAAAACTTGAGCAGCTGTTTGCCTTAATAAAGAAGGGCAGTATTAAAAACTGGGATGAGGTTCACGCTTTTTATAATGACTGTGATAAGGAGTATTTAACCTACAAGGTGCGGTATGCCCTGTATCTTTTAGAAACCTTATATTCACGTCCGGTAAAAGATTTTACGAAAGAAATTTATGCTGATATTTTGAAAGATGTTACTGTTGTGTCAGATTATATGTATACCAGTTCAATTTCTTCCCGTCAAAAGGATTATACCGATTTTTTCCGTTCTACAACGTACAGAAATATGGAAGAAATGACTGCTGTTGTGGGAAAAATCGAAGATAACAGCTTTTTGAAGAAGCTTAAAGTAGATACTGAGTCTTTTAATACCGGATTGACTGTATTATTTAAAGAACTTGTCGATTAATAGTCAGTGATTTTTATGCGGACTTGTGTTTTTTGATTTTTCGATGTATTCTTAACATACTATATTTGCGGAGGATGTATGGCAATAGGTGATTCACAGTTTCAGCTCGTTACGTTTCAGTTAGGCGAAGAATTATACGGCGTAGACATAATGGATGTTAAAGAAATTGTTAAAATTCAGAATGTACGTCCCATCCCTAATGCTCCCTACTATGTAGAGGGTATATTCAATCTGCGCAGCGAAATTATTCCCATTATCAGTCTTCATAAACGTTTCAGGCTTAAAGAGGTTCAAAAGACAGAAGATGACGACTTTGAAGGCGGTTTTATCATTCTTAACATAGAAGGCAACAAAATAGGTATTATTATTGATCGTGTTGCCCGGGTTGTTATGGTGAACAGCGACGAAGTTAAACCTCCTCCTCAGATGCTTTCCGGTATTGGTACAGAATATATTCATGGAGTAATTC
>JAKJFV010000280.1 GCA_022704725.1 Spirochaetota bacterium | reverse complement strand
AAGCAAACCGGTAAGTATCTGGCGGTCAAACTGTTTATATAGAATTGAAAAAACAACCAGCTTTGACAAATCCATTATTTCCTGTCTGGAAGACACAAATTCCGGCATAGAAATTTCAATTTTTGAAACATAATCCAGCAGAATCATCTGCTGGAGAGAGGAAGGAGCAAAATTAGTAAACATTACACCGTATTCTTCTATATTATCAGCCAGACGGAACCGGAGAAGTTTTTTATTTTTACTGATAAAATGCGAAGCCCCTTCTTCCGTCAAAATAACCTTGAGAGGTAAATCCAGCAGAGGCTTTTTACTCGATGCACACATGTTACTTTCTTTCTCCTATATCTTTAGAATTATACACTATTATGACTCTTTTGTAAAATCCCAAAACTCATACTATTGACGTTTTCTTTCGCTTTCGTTTATCCTGTTGTTTATGAACAAGTGCCGATATTTATACTTATTCCTGGTCTTTCTCCTGCTGACACAGGCTCTTGTTTCTCAGCAAAACCGTTCGCAGAACCTCGAAGGCAAACTTGTGTCCGACGGATTCACCGTTACAAAGCAGTTGTTATCAGGTTCATTATCGGAAGAATTCCCCTATAATATTGTTATTTCTTTACCAAGTACCCTTGAATATCCCCTATACAGGTTTTTTATTGTAGTTTCGCAGGAAAATGCTCAAATGTATTATTCAGAGGTAACACAGCTAATTAGATTAATGCAAGAGAGGCCTGCTTCCTATCCTGTAGAAATAGTACTTTGTGCAAATAATGAGTCTCCTCATACATCACTTTCCAACTCCTTGTCGGGAATAAAAACCTACATTCAGCACCTTGAGTCGGTTTCATACACGACATCTGTTGAATTGTTGTTTACACAGCAGAATTCTGACCGTAAAACGGTCGTAGAAATAGGAACAAAGGGCCGTGTCAGTCCTTCGTCCTTTGTTGATGCATTACTAAGAAGCCTTGAGGCATCACAGACTGAATTCACCATTAAGGGAAGATTTAATTCCTTATACAGAATGGGATTTGTGTCTGTTTCCCCGGTCGTATCATATATGATCAATCAGGAAATTCCGTCTGCTGCATTATGTATTGATCCTTCCTCGATTAAGAACATTGCACAGGCTCTTTCTTTTTTTACCGGGAATACTAAGCCTCCCGATGTTGATAACTGGGACAATAATTACACTCTTTTACAGGTATTTGGAAAGCGGCTTATAGTACCGGAATATATTCTCATGATGGTTATAATTGGAGTATCAGGTGTATCGCTTTTTTTCCTTTGCAGTTTTTCTTTTCTTGTAGGAAAAGCAACCATGTTACGGAAAGAGGAGCTGAGCAGAACCTGGTATCTGCTGCCGATCATAATTGGAATAACGGCCTTATTCCTGCACCTTGCGCAGCAGCTGACACTCGTAATTTTTCCTTCCTGGCAATATAACGATATTACCGCCTTAATTATTAAACTTGCATTCGGACTCGTATTTTTATCGTTTGTGTCGCTTGCACAGTATCTATTTTCATTTCCTCTGACGTCCTTTATATACGGATACCTTCTGCTTATTGTTGTGTTTATTAATATTTTTATCTTTACTACTGCCGATATTTCACTCTTTATTCCATTTTCAGCAGAGTATCTCATTGTTATGCAACCCGTTCTTCAAAAAAGAAAAGAGGCATTCTTATTTCTGCTGTTCTTATGACCCTTCCCTTCCTACCCTATGCAGTTCTGCTAGATACAGATACAAGAAATAATTTACTACGCGCTTTTTTTAACACAAATTTACTGGGAAATATACTTTTTGCCTGTTTTGCTGTCCCCTTTGAAATTATGTGGATTAGAATAATGGTCAGAATGAAATTGTTCGGAAAGCAAAAGGGTGTTACATTAAAACAGATTCTTATTGAGCTTGGAGGCACAGCCCTCATTGTAATTCTTATAAGCCTTTCGGTGAGCATTGTACGGGCAAAAACTACAAATGAATTTAGAAATAGCGAACAAAAAAACATTATTCAAACGAGTTCGTATTCGTATACAGCCGCAGAAGTCGAGCGCTCTGTCCTTTTTAATAAGGCTGCAGCAAAGGTAACAGTATCTTCGTCGCTTCCGGTGGTACGGTACAACCTGCATATACAATCTGAATCTCCGCTGCCGATCTATGATGCCAACTACCCTTACGATTCATTGTCAATAGAAGGTTCGGCTGTTTTTACCCTTGATGATTATCCGCCCAATCCTTTACAGCTCCGCTTTTCATCTCCGGCAGATTTCGACTCCGAATTAGTTATTACAGCGTATATACTCCATGGCTCAACCATCATTGAAGAAAAAAAATCTATTTTATTTAAGAAGGAACAGTAAATGAGCGTTCCCGTTTTTCTTCATGTGGATCTTGATGCGTTTTTTGCCTCTGTTGAACAGCTTGACTTTCCTGAATACCGGGGCAAACCGGTTATTGTGGGAGGAAAACCCGGGGACCGCAGAAGTGTAGTTTCCACCTGTTCGTATGAAGCCCGAAAATTCGGAGTTCACTCGGCAATGAGTACGGCGAAGGCATACGAGCTATGCCCCAAGGGTATTTATGTTTACGGTAGAATGTACAGATATCATGAAAAATCCTGCGAAGTTATGAGCATTTTCAATGAATTTTCACCGGATGTACAACAGATGTCTATTGATGAAGCATTTATAGATATTACCGGAACTGAACGATTATTCGGATCCCCGGAAGATGCTGCCCGAAAGCTGAAACAAAGGGTTTTTGACAAGACAGGATTAACCGTGTCTGTCGGTATTGCATCTAATAAATATATTGCAAAAATTGCATCTGGAATGTCAAAACCTGACGGATTGTTTTATGTACGCAGCGGACAGGAAGAAGAATTTATGAGATCTCTTCCTCTGGAAAAAATATGGGGTGTCGGCACAAAAACGCGGGAGAG
>JAKJFV010000027.1 GCA_022704725.1 Spirochaetota bacterium | reverse complement strand
CCAAGAACATACCATTTTTTCCCGTTCCACTGCAGTGATTCAAAAAAAGAACATGCAGCGATCATAGAATCAGGATTAGCATTATAACAATCCTGAATTATGGTAATTTCACCGGATAAAATCTCGCTCCTGCCGAACAAAGGTTTAATAGATTCAAGTCCTTTTTTTATTTCCTGTGTTGTAAGATCTTCCTGCAGCGCCACAGTAAGGGCGGCTAAAGCATTTTGAAAATTATACTTTCCGGGTAACGGGAAAAGTATTTTTTGTTGATCGAGAACAAAAGAAGTACCAAATAAGCCCTCGTCTTTAACGTTTGTTATTCCAAGAGCAGCACAGTCTCCATATGTGAGAATCGTACCCTTTATATCTTTACCAAGGAAACCGGCATATTCATCCTTATTTGGAATGACAGCACAGGAATTTTGTGTAAAATATGAAAAAATTCGTTTTTTTTCTTCAGCTATTGCCGCTTTTGTGCCGAGAATACCGATGTGGGCAGTACCGATGTTTGTAATAATTCCGTAGTGAGGTTTAAGAACACCTGCGAGCTCGCCGATCTCACCTTTCCGGTTCATTCCCATTTCAAACACACCGTATTCATGACAATCTCTAACAGAAAAAACTGATAACGGCAGCCCTGTCTCACTGTTAAAATTTCCCTGATTACAAATAACTGAATATCTTTGAGAAAGCAGCGATACAAGAATCTCTTTTGTTGTAGTTTTGCCGCTTGAGCCGGTTATCCCGATTTTTTTTAAAGAAGTAAATCTCGCCAGATACGCAGCAGCCAGATTTTGAAGTGCATACATGGTGTGGCTTACACTGATAACGCACATTCCTTTACTGCTAAAAGAACGTATTTCATTTGTATGAAAACCTGCGTAAAACTCATTAACAAGAACAGTTCTAGCACCATTTTCAAAAGCTTTTTCTATGTAGTCATGTCCGTCGACCGATCCAACAAGAGGAATGAAAAGACTTGATTCTGTGCAATTTCTGCTGTCTGCAGCAACCGATGTAAAACGAAAGTTTGCAGAATTGAATTCTTTAGAAAGAAGCGTACCTTCCACGGCAGAAAGCACTTCCTCGAGCTGCATCAAACTTTCTCCCTCTATTCTTTTTGTCATTATTTTTTTACCTCGACGCGTACAATTTCATCACTGCCTGCCTTTCGCATGCCGAGCTCATTAATTGCAAACGACTCAATTCTTTCAGCACTGCTTAATAGACTAATTTCTGCAACAAGGTTTTTATTATTTTCAATTAAAGCGGATTCAACAGATTCAAGTTTTTTTACTTCTTTTTGAAGATCTGAATAACGATGCGACTGAAAGCTGTCAAAGCAAAGCAGCAGAGGAATTGCAAGCGCAAGCGCGTAAAGCGGCATATTTTTTCTAATTTCTTTTACTTTTTCTTTAAAACTCATATCTCCTCCCTTTTTATCTGTCTACAATTTTCTTATTACCCTCAATTTAGCACTTCTTGACGGCGAATTTTCATCAACTTCATTCTGCCCGGGTTCAACAGGCTTTCTAGTAAGCAATTGAGCCCTGCTTTTTCCCCCGCACTTACATATCGGCACTTCAGGGGGACAAGTACAGCTTTTTGCCAAATCCCTGAAAAAACATTTAACAATTCTATCTTCAAGCGAATGAAAGGTAATAACACCCATTTTTCCTCCGCTTTTTAACACCGCAAAAGCATCTGAAAGAGCCTGGGGAAGCCGTGAAAGCTCAGCATTAACAGCAATCCTTATTGCCTGAAATGATTTTGTAGCAGGATGAATCCGTCCATGCCTGTAAGCAGAAGGAACACTCCTGTAAATAATCTCTGCAAGTTCTTTTGATGAATTTATGACAGATGATTTTCGTGTTTCTACTATTGAAGCTGCAATACGCCGGCTGTACCGTTCTTCACCGTATTTATAGATAATATCGGCAAGGTCAAATTCACTTGCCGTATTAACCAAGTCTTTTGCACTCTGCCCGGCATCAGGACTCAGTCTCATATCTAGTTCCTCATCATATCTAAAAGAGAAACCTCTTCCGGATTTTTCATAATGAAAAACTGATATTCCCAGATCGAATAGAATAATATCCGGACCTGGTAATGTATCTGGATAATTTGCATAAAAATCGTTGAACCAGCCCAAGTGAAAATTCATCCGGGTGCCGTAGACACTGAGCCTTTCTTTTGCCCGTGCCTGAATATTCTGGTCTGCGTCCAAACCGATTATACGCAAATTTTGAAACCTTTGTAAAAATGCATTTGAATGCCCGCCCTCACCAAGCGTTGAATCGACCATAAATGGCGAAGCAGCAAAACTTTCGCCTTCTGGACTTAAAAAATCAAGAGTCTCATTCAACAATACCGGTGTATGAACGATTTCCAAAATTACCCCTCTTTAAAAACAAAGACCGCTGAGCTCTTCTGTTGCCTCACGGAAAGAAGATTCTGTCTGTTCAAGATATGTCTTATATTTTGCAGCATCCCATAATTCCATATATTTATTGATGCCTAAAATAATACATTCCTTTGAAAGACCAGCATAGTCACGTAAACTTTGGGGAATTGAAAGCCGTCCAGCTTTATCGAATTCAACTTCCTGAGCCGGTGCAATTAACCGGCGTAAAACAGAACGTGAATTACTGTTAAAAGGAGAGGCAGCCTCCATCAGTTTTGATGAAAAGCTTTTCCATTCTTCAGGTGTAAACAGCCATAAACAGCCGTCTAGAGCCTGCGTAACCATGAGTACATTTTCTTTTAATTCTGATCGCAGCCTTGACGGAAAAAGAATTCGGCCTTTTTCATCCAAGGTATTGCGGTACTCACCAGTCAGCAACTCCATACCACTATTACCCACTATTTACCACTTATTCCCACTTAATATACATTTTAACCAATAAATTCCCAAAGTCAATGAAAAATATAGATAAAACAGGAAAAACTGAATTCGTCTTTACATTTTAGGATAACGTTTGTATAGTACTATTATGATCAATACATATAATGAAACATCACTTCATAATGAGTTAAAAAATAGATACGCAATAAAAGCGCATGGTAAAATTGAACAAAAAATTGGAAAATATATATGCGACATTGAAACTAAAGATGGAAATATCATCGAAATTCAAACAAGAAATTTAGCAAAACTTACCGGCAAAATTGCAAATCTGCTGCAGGAAAAGAGAAAGGTCTGCCTCGTCTACCCTCTTGTCTACATAAATTACATTGAACGCTATAATGATGACGGTGTCTGTCTATCTAAAAGAAAAAGCCCGAAGAAGCACAGCATGTATGAGCTTTTTGATGAGTTAATGGGAGTGTACCCTATTTTATTATACAAAAATTTCAAACTTGAAGTTCTGCTCATTGAGCAGGTAGAAATTCGTCAAGTTACAGCAGAACCAGTGCAAAATGAGACTAAAACCAGAAGAAGACTAAAACCCTGGATTAAATCAAATAAACAGCTCAAAAGTATTATTGATAAAAAATCTTTTTCAAAACCCCGGCATTATATAATGCTTTTACCCGAAGAAATTCCTTCCCCTTTTTGCGCATCAGATCTTGCAAAAACAGAAGTCGGGAAATATGCACACAAGATGCTTTGGGTTTTAAACAAAATGGAACTTATTGAACGCGTGGAAGTAAAATCGAGATCCTATTATTACAAGATTAAAGACTTATATACTAAAGATTAACATACTGAACTCTTAAGATAAAAAAAAGACCTCTGCATTTGCAGAAGCCTTTACTATTCATCTATACGAATAAGTTATTCTGATGAAACTACATTTTCTTACCAGTTGTCATCCATATCATCTTCATCACGATTTTCCATTGCATATAAGTCTGTTACAGCACGTAAATCATCAAAATAAAGGTAATATGAACCGCGGGCAAGTTCCGGATCACAATCGACACGGAATCCGATTACTTTTAAACCGGGTTTGTCACCATGATAGGCACTAGTTTGTACTATACCCCGTCTTCCATCCGGTGAAGGAGGAATTGCTACGGTTAGTTTTTTCCAGCCGGAGAAGTTAAGCTGCCCCATATACAATTCAAAATTATTTCCAAAATAGTCCTGAACCAACAATGTTAAGGTATGTGCCTGATTTCTTCCAACTACCCACACTGATACAGTCTTTGTAGTACCCTCAATGGCTAATGGTCTGGCAGCTGTTATAAAGAAAGAATTCACTCCTCTTCTAAAAAACTCAACCTTTACACCGAGGACATTATCATCGGTAATCTGCTGATTTTTAATATCATCCAATTCTTCTTTTGCTGCAGGAGATCCCTGAAACAAACGTCCTGAAATAATGCCGTAATCAGAAGACATTTTTACATTCCATGCGCCTTCACGCTCAAAAAGATCTACGGAAACTTCGCGCAGAGACTGCTTTGCAGAATCGGCGCCAATAACTGTCGGATCAGGATCAGCTAAACTTGAATTTCCATTCTGTTGTGCAGCTAAGACACCTGTACCTAACAATACAATAAGTACTAGAGCTATCTTTTTCATTATTGTCCTCCCTCACTAGCAGCATCGAAATCGACAGCACGAAGATCATAACCATCATAGATATTGTCAAGTGTATGCGTCGTATATTTAAGTTGATCTAAATAAACGGTAAAATCGTCTACATATTCATTCGGATCAGTTCTCACTTTAAATCCAACAAACGATAGATTTTTTGGACCTGACCGTAAACGGGACTGCTGGCGGATATATGTCGGAATATTAATAACCAGGTTCTTCCATCCGCTGTAATTTAAATTTCCAACTCTTAATGTATGAACCCTGCCGTCAGCATCCCGCAGCAGAATTTCTAAAACATAGGCATAATTAGCGCCCCATGCCCAAAAATCAATCTGACTGACAAGTCCCTGAAGAGGAATCTCATAGTTTTTCATTTCACCGCTGTCATCGGTTGTTGTAGGATAAATTTCAAACCAGTTATCACCTTTTCTATTATAACTTGTCTGAATACCTAAAACTAACGCTTCCGGATCATCCGAGGTTCTTAACGGCCTCAATGAATTCGGTATTCCGGCAAAATAACCTTTTTTCGGAAAGCCCTCTGCTATAAAACGGCTGGCTTGAACATTCCATTGATACTCCTTTTCATCCGGAGTGTCAAAGTCGTCGATTAAAATTGTCTCAACACTTTTTGTACTGGGCTGTGCAAAAACAGGCACACAGAACATAAAAACAAGCAAGAGACACATACAGACCAAAACGCCCTGTTTCATCCATAACTCCTTATTAATAATCAAGAACATAATTATACTATACTATCGGCTCAATTATATTTCTTCAAGATAGCTTTGTCAAACTCTTTTCATAATTTTTATGGCTTTTCTATTGATTATTTTTGTGTAACAGCATAAAATCGCACTATATTTATCTAAAGGAGTCTTTATATGATTAGCTATAAGGATTTAGGTCTTGTAAACACAAAAGAAATGTTTGCAAAGGCTGTTAAAGGCGGATACGCAATTCCTGCTTACAATTTTAATAATATGGAACAAATGCAGGCAATTATTCAAGCATGCGTAGAAACAAAATCTCCTGTAATTCTGCAGGTTTCATCTGGAGCACGTAAATATGCAAACCAGACATTGCTCCGCTATATGGCACAGGGAGCAGTTGAATATGCAAAAGAACTCGGATGCAAAAAACCCGAAATTGTTCTTCACCTTGATCACGGTGATTCTTTTGAATTATGCAAATCATGTATAGACATGGGATTTTCATCAGTTATGATAGACGGATCACACCTTCCATACGATGAAAATGTTGCACTCACAAAGAAAGTTGTAGAATATGCTCATGCTCATGATGTATCAGTAGAAGGAGAGCTTGGAGTTCTTGCAGGTGTTGAAGATGATGTATCTTCTGAAGTAAGCCACTACACTAAGCCCGAAGAAGTACAGGATTTCGTATCTAAAACAGGCTGCGACTCATTGGCAATTTCCATTGGTACAAGCCACGGACGTCAGAAATTTAAACCAGAACAGTGTACAAAAACAGCAGACGGAGTACTTATTCCCCCTCCTTTAGCATTTGATATTCTTGCAGAAATCGAGAAAAAACTTCCGGGATTTCCCATCGTTCTTCACGGTTCATCCTCTGTACCGGTCGAATACGTAAAAATGGTTGAAAAATTCGGCGGAAAATTATCAGATTCAGTCGGTATTCCTGAAGAACAATTACGCAAGGCTGCAAAATCTGCAGTATGCAAGATCAATATTGACTCTGACGGCAGATTGGCTATGACTGCTGCAGTTCGCAAGATATTTGCAGAACAGCCGGAAGAATTTGATCCGAGAAAATATCTTGGACCTGCACGTGATGAATTAAAGAAACTTTATATGCATAAAAATAAAGAAGTATTAGGTTCCGCAGGACACATGGAATAATTAAGGATCATTATTTAGACCCTTTAATTAAAAAAGACTGAGCAGATTTCTGCTTCAGTCTTTTTTTTGGTTTATTTGTGTTTAATTAATGGATTAATCTTCGAACTAAAAGATGAGCCGCAAAAGTCATCATCGAGAATCCGCAAAATAACAGGAAAAGCGAGAACCAGGGATACCCTAAAACAAACAATGTCTGCATAAGGGGCGGAAAACACAGGGAAAGCATTAAGAACAGAGAAAACACAGCGTAGAAAACTGGATGTATTTTTTTTATAATTCCCTTAACAAGGAGTCCGGTTGAAATCTTAACAGCGGTAAGCATAAGAAGAAATACCAGGGGCTCTATAAATAGAGGATAAAAAGAATAAACTTTATTATATGACAAAATAGTAAATGGAAGATAAACAGAATAAAAACCGTATAGAAGATCGGTAAAAAGAAGAGTCTTATCTGATAACGAGTTCTTCGAAAAAATGAATAATAATAGATAAAGTACTGCAAACGGGGGAATTGTTAAAAATATGAGCTTTTGAAAGAATACCAATGGTAAATTGAATTGTACATATGGATTTATTGAAAACAGCAGCATTGCAGCAGTACTGTAAAAAGCTCCAAAAACTAATCCAAGTATAAAAACAAAAGATGAACTTTTATCAACATTAACAACAGAGCTTCTTTTAATACTATTTTGTATTAAAAAGCTTATGGGTAAAAGAAATATAGAAAATATCCACATGCTGTTAAAAATACCATGAAAATAAGTTTCAGCACAAGAGGCATAAAGAGTGTTTTTTGATCTAATGCTTTATATAGAGATTTTTTTATTATTGCACTAGACATTCAAACTGCTTTTCTGGTAAAATGTTAAAAATGCTTTACTAGAAAAGGTATTTTATCAGTTGTTATGATAAAATGACACGAGGAGGATCGTTGGCGGAAAATAATGGGTTACGGATTAATGAACAAATCCGTGTGCGAGAAGTCAGACTTATAGACGATGAGGGCGAACAAAAAGGTATTGTCCCTACCATTGAAGCTCTCAGGATTGCTAAAGAGCGTGAGCTCGACCTTGTTGAAGTTGCTCCGACATCAAATCCACCGGTATGTAAGATACTTGATTATGGTAAATACCATTTTGAATTGGAAAAAAAGATACGTGATTCCAAGAAAAAACAGAAATTGGTTAAATTGAAGGAAATCCGGATGCAGCCGAAAATCGGCGCTGGAGATCTTGATTTTAAATCAAAGCATGTTAAAGAATTTCTTACTGAGGGAAATAAGGTAAAGGTTACCGTCCGTTTTAGAGGACGCGAGCTTGCACATACCGAACTTGGTTTAGTAGTTCTTGAAGAAGTACTTAAAAGACTTGACGATGAATTTGTGTTGGAAAAACCTGCTGCAATGGAAGGCAGATTTATGTCCATGACATTGAGTCCGAAAGCTAAAAAATGATGAGGTAATAGTAAGATGCCCAAAATGAAAACAAAAAAAGCAGCCGCTAAACGATTCTCGTTCACCGGTACAGGTAAAGTCAAATACAAGAAGATGAATCTTCGGCATATTTTGACTAAAAAATCTGCAAAACGTAAAAGACATTTACGTGCTTCAGGTATTGTTAACGAAGCAGATGCAGCGAAAATTCGTAAACAGCTATTACCCTACGGTTAATAACGGTTACGAAATAGTTATAGGAGTATAAGAATGTCAAGAGCGATAGACGGAACAAAACGTAAAGAAAGACGTAAGAAGATTCTTAAATTAGCAAAGGGTTTCCGCGGAAGAAGAGGAACCAACTATAAAGCTGCAAAAGACGCAGTAGTTCAGGCATTAACAGATGCTTATGTAGGAAGAAAAGATAAAAAAGGTGATATGAGAGCATTATGGATTGCACGTTTAAACGCAGCAGTTCGTGAAGAAGGGCTTTCTTATTCCCGGTTTATTAACGGACTTACAAAAGCCGGTGTAATTATTAACAGAAAAGCTTTATCTAATATGGCTATCGAAGATCCTGCTGCATTTAAAGCTGTAGTTTCGGTTGCAAAAAAAGCTGTTGGAGCATAAGTAATGATTTCACTCGATCAGATTCAAATGCTGGAACGCAAGGTTGAGAGTGCAGTAGCAAAAATTGCTGCACTGCAGGATTTAAATTCTGCCCTTCGTGATAAAAATACAGAACTGGAACATACTAATAGTATGCTTACACAACGTATTTCTTCTTTTGAAGCTGATCAAGGCAGAATAGAACAGGGGATACTTAATGCGTTGGATCGTTTAAACAGTATGGAAAGTGCAGTTTTAAAAAGCGGAACAATTGCAGGTACCCCCCTTCAACAGTCTTCGACACCTCAAAATACTGAATCAAAACCTCAAATACCGGTTACTCAGAGTACAAGCGTAGATTCACCAGCGGTAGAGCCTGAACAAGCTGAAGATGAACAGGATCCGCTGCTTGCACAACTCGGCGAATCATCTGATGAAATCTCATTGGATTTTGATACAGAAGACTCTGAAACAACACCTCAAAATCCTCAATTTGATATTTTTTAAAGCAGAGGAATAGGTATGGGTACACTGCAGATTGATGTTTTAGGAACCTCGTTTGCAATACAAGCGAAAGAAAAAGACGAATACCTGGAAACCCTCTTAAAATATTATAAACAAATGGTACGGCAGGTTGAGACTTCTGCAGATTTAAAAGATCCGGTCAAAGTTTCAATTTTAGCGGGTATTATGCTTTGTGATGAATTGTATAAAGAAAAAGTTAAAAATCAAAAAAATTCTGTTAAACCGCAATATACTGATGAGCTGCAGGAAGCAGAGCGGATAGCTTTAAAAATGATCGCAAACATTGATAAGGTACTTGAAGAATAAGATGTTCAATATTTGGGTTGATGCAGATTCGTGTCCATTACAGGTACGCCAGATTATTTTGCGGTTTGCACAGCGGCTTACTATACAGGTTAAGTATGTTGCAAACAGACAAATCCCTACTGATAAATCAAATCTATGTACAATGATCCTATGTGATGATGCCCCTGATGCTGCAGATAATTATATTGTTGAACATATCGGGTCTGATGATCTTGCCATTACTCGGGATATTCCTCTGGCCAAAAGACTTGTTGACAAACAAATAATCACCATGAACGACAGAGGTTTACTATTTACAGATCAGAATATTGCACAAAAGCTTGCATTAAGAAATCTGCATCTTGAATTAGTTGAAAGCGGCATACCAATTGAAAAGACAGGCAGCTATAGTAAAAAAGATCTTAATATGTTTGCAAACTGTCTCGACCGGGAACTTCAAAAAAAAATTAGAAAACAGCAAACAGACGTTAAATAATCAGTATTATTTGTCCGGCCAGGCAGCCTGTATTTCACGTATAGTGGGCAATACTTGAAAAAAGGCCGATACAATTTCCGGATCAAACTGTTTGCCTACTTGAGCTTGTATTTCTATAAGTACATCTTCATCGTTCCAGGCCTCTTTATAGACGCGGCGTGATGAAAGAGCATCAAACACGTCTGCCAGTGCTACTATTCTTGCGGCAAGCGGTATTTCTTCGCCTCTTAACCCTACTCCTGTTCTAACGGCTGAAGCAATTCCATTGATAGTATCGAGCGGTATGTTTCCAGGATAGCCGTTGCCGTCCCAACGCTCATGGTGACGAAGTGCTACATCGCGGGCCATAGCATCCAAGGTTGATTCTATTTCACTGAAAAGGACTGCCCCTATGGTTGAGTGAGCCTTAATTATCTCGTATTCTTCCGGTGTAAACCGGCTTGGTTTTTTTAGTATAAGATCTGAAATACCGACTTTTCCCACATCATGGAGCATGGCGGCAATTTTTAATGCGTCTCTGAATTTATGCAGTTCATCGGTCGGTGTTTTGTGTTCAAAAGCCCAGCGGTCATAAATTTCTACCGCGTAGCTTGAAACACGGTTAACATGAGCACCTGTTTCCTTTGGATCACGAAACTCAGCCATTTTAATCATGCGCATAACCATTGCACGGGTTAAATAGGCACGTTCCAAGGCCTGTGTCGCATTTGAAGCAAAATGTTTAATATAAAGTTCAGCATCATCATCGAAAGCAACAACATTGCCTTCTTCATCCTGTGCATTTATAATCTGAAGAACACCCAAAGCTCTGCCGCTGGCGGTAATGAGAGGTATTGTTAATATGGACTTTGTTCTATACCCGGTGAGCATATCGGGCTGCTTATTAAACTGATACGCCCTGTCTTTAGGGATGGCATAGGCATCAGGAATATTGATCATTTCCCGTTTTAGTACGCTGTAGCCGGACATAGATTTTTCATTAATAGGAAACGTAAAAAATGAAAAGGGCATCTTTTGTCCAGGCTCAAGCTGTTTTTG
>JAKJFV010000279.1 GCA_022704725.1 Spirochaetota bacterium | reverse complement strand
CCGGGGCAAAGGAGGGTTCATAGCAAAAATGCTTTAATGAAATAAATTCAATTTTTCCGTCTTCATAGGGAACAGATTCTATCATCGTGCCAATATCAGCTGGTGTACCGGTAAGGTCTCCGTCATACATAAATGAAGCCAGGCTTCCAGTGCTGCACGGATATGTTCCGGGATCTGCATCGCGTTCATCAAACTCTTTCAAGGGGTATTTATTTTCGAGCAGCTTATGCTGTGTTATATGGACATCGCAGGCGGGAATTATCCAGTCAGCAGATGCGGTCTCGACTCCGTTTTTACCTTCAAGCTCAATCCCTCTACCGCAGTTATCCTCTACAATAATTTTTTTTACCCGGGTATTGTAAATAATTTTTCCTCCAAGTTCCTCGTAGCGTTGTGCCATTCTTTGAGCCATTGCCAGTGATCCGCCTCTCGGTCTGCCGCCATTCCCGCTCATGACTGTACCGAGTATAAATGCCAGAATATCTGCTCTGCAGCCGTAGGGCAGGATGCTTTGCAAAAGAAATTTTAGTTCCTCGCTTTTAAACCGCTTTAAGTATTCTTCTGCACTAAGCTGAAAATCTTTCATAACCATGGAAGAACGTATGCCCGACACAAGAAGCTTCCCTAATTCTAATGGATTCATCTGTTCAACAGGATACAGGGGAATCTGCTGTTGTGCAGCCGCTTCAATTGCTCTGTAAAGTTTTTTAAGTTCTTTTTGATCTTCAGGAGCAATTTCTGTAAACAGTTTTTTCAGTTTATCCATATCTTTATGAAGCGGTAATGTTTTATGCCCCAAATCAAGGACCATAAATTCCGGTGTCTCTATGACTTCTATATCTTCTCCCAATGCACCGGTTTCGCACCAGATTTTATACAGTGAATTAGCAGGATTTGTACCGGTCAACCAGTGTATACAGCCGTCAATATGGCAGCCGTCCCTGTCCCAGCCGACACACTCTCCTCCGGGAACAGCATTCTTTTCATATATTACCGTTTCGTACCCTGCTTTTTGCGCATAAATACCCGAAGAGAGCCCCGCAACACCGGCTCCTATAATAATAATTTTCTTATTCATTCAATGCTCCTTATTTCGCTGAACAAATGTTCAATAAAATATTACTGCAGGTTTGATGTCTTGTCAATGATGTAAAGTACACCATCCGTTTACATGTAATTCAAAATCCTTCATTCGCGAATAAGTTTTTTAAAGTAACAGTTTTTGTCTGCTTAGGTGTTTTAACTTTTGTAGTTTTTTATAACGGAGTATATAATGCAAAAACGTACTGTTATTTATATTTTAATTAGCGGGCTATTTATATCATGTACAATGTTTCCCTCTAAAAACGCTGACACTGCAGAGGTGCATACATGGATTCAAAATAAAATTGATAAGGCGCAGGTAAGCGGCTTTTCCTATGCCCTTGTCAATGCAGACGGTATTGTTTCATCAGACGTTTTCGGGTATGCACACCTTCCCGATAATAAACCTCTTGCACAAGACAGCATTTTCCAAATAGCCTCGGTCTCAAAACTTGTTACCGGAACAGCAGTCATGATTCTGGTAGAGGAAGGAAGAATTTCACTTGAGACTGATATCCGCACTCTTCTTCCTTTTTCAATTGATAATCCCTCTTTTCCAACATCCCCAATAACAGTCAGCCACATGCTGCGTCATCTCTCCGGCATTAAAGACGATTTTGATGTCATGGATGCCTATTATACATTTCGATGCGGGGACGGCGGAGATTCCAATTATGAGCTTACTCAGTACTGCGCCGACTACCTCTCAAAGGAAGGACTTCTGTACAATGCTGAGAAAAACTTTACCGGCAAGGCACCGGGAACAGATTATGAGTACTCAAACACCGCCTACGGTGTGCTTGGTGTACTTGTAGAAACCGTGTCAGGTCAATCATTTACAGACTTTACCAGCTCCCGGATTTTTGAACCTCTCGGCATGAAGGACACAAGCTGGCTTTTCTCTCAAACCGATATGTCCCGCTTTGCCTACCCTCACTCGGAGGACGGTACTGTGTATCCGGCTTATTCGTTCCCGACCTATCCTGACGGTTCATTAAAAACAACCAAGGAAGATTTTTCCCTGTTTTTATCTTCTATGATGAAGGGCGGGAAAGGTGTTTTTTCTTCCCCCGATACACTTACAAAGATGATCGAGAAACCCGCGCTTGAAGGGAAAATGGGACTTACCTGGACTCCGGAACCCTTAAAGGAATTTGGTATAAATACAGAAAGTACAACCATCGGTCATACCGGCGGTGATGACGGCATAATTACCGCTGTATTGTGGAATACAAAAACACATACCGGTTTAATTGTTTTTATGAACAGCGGGGTAAAAATAGATTTCAGACTTTTCCACCTGCTTGATGTTATTTAAGTATCTTGTTGAGGAATCAGGTACATAAGAATAGTAATTAAGAATTTTAAAGGAAAATTTAAAGAAATATTTTTGAATTTTCCTTTTATTTTCATAATATACCTTGACAGGTGATGTAACTGTGGTGTATAAGGTATATAAAGATGCAAGATACATTGCATCGGTGTAAGGAGGTGTGATGAGCAGCTCGGCTAACATTGCGCCTCGCTGCTCATCGGCAAGTTTGCGTCGCAATCTTGTAAATATATTGCACTTTCTCATTTCATTACGAAAGTGCGGTAAAAAGTTACTTTCGAAAACTGAAGTTTTCTCAGTAACATTTTTATAAGAGGTGTGATGAGCAGCTCGGCTAACATTGCGCCTCGCTGCTCATCGGCAAGTTTGCGTCGCAATCTTGTAAATATATTGCACTTTCTCATTTCATTACGAAAGTGCGGTAAAAAGTTACTTTCGAAAACTGAAGTTTTCTCAGTAACATTTTTATAAGAGGTGTGATGAGCAGCTCGGCTAACATTGCGCCTCGCTGCTCATCGGCAAGTTTGCGTCGCAATCTTGTAAATATA
>JAKJFV010000278.1:422-2972 GCA_022704725.1 Spirochaetota bacterium | reverse complement strand
CTCTATACTGTTATATGCATGATGATAGCCCGGTCCTGCATTATGTATAGTAACAACAAAAGAGGTAAAATTAAAAAACTTTTTTATACGAATATCTTCCCGGGCATATACAGGGAGCATTGAAGCAGCAGCATCCTGGCAGTGAATTATGTCCGGCGCAGTTTTCTGGAAAAGAGCATACTCAAGAACCGATTTTTGAAATAGGGCATTCATAACATGACTGTCAATATGACCTAAATTTTTTCATCAAATGAGGTATAGGTGTATACTGCATTTTTTGATGAAAAAATATGATTTTTTATGAACACAATGGGAACCGATGCTGACTCTGCTTGCGCATATGTAACAGTGTAAAGTTCATCAGTTATTGAGATTTTTGCATAGAAAGATTCTAAAGATGTATAATTTTGCAGACAGGCGGACTCGTAACACCCGTACTGCGGTATAAAAACCTTTACATCATACCCGTACTTTATTAAGGTTTCTGCAAGTGAAGTGGTAACATTTTTAACGCCCCCTGCTTCAGCTATACCTGCATATTCACGGCTCACAATCCATATTGATTTTTGTTTTACATGCATAGAAATCCTTTAGTTACGAACGAAGAAGATCTGTACGTAAATTTTGCGCTCCATGAATGTATACTGATACCGGATTATTATCTAAATATGCTGTTACAAGTATTCTTATTACAAAGGGAAAACCATTATCGACAACTGGTTCAGCACAGCAGAATAAAGGGCAGGATTGCGCACAACCCGCCTGTCTCAGAGCAGAAGCAGGATTAACAGCAGTTAGATCGGGTGTAACACTAAACTGTATAGAAACTATTTGTTCTTCAAGTAAATCATTTTGAGTTAGAATTTGCACATATAAATCTTTAACTTTTTTACCAATATCTTCCCGTGTATTTTCGGCAAATACGGCGCCCCTAATACCAAATAGCCTTTTTTGTTCAGTTTTCATTTTTTTATAATACGAATCTACTATACGAGTGTCAATCGGCTGTTTATAGACCGGAGGCTAAAAAATCTACAGCACGGGAAAAGAATAAACCTGCAAGAGCAAGGGTAGAAGAGAAAATAATATTGATAAGATAAACTAAATACCATAATGTTTTTTGAGAAATAGCATATACAATGATCAGCACTAAGGCGAAAATACTGAAAACAAGAAGAAAGATGGAAATGATGCTTATCAGGTACAAAATCATAAGCTGGGTAACATCTTGAAATAGTTTAACGTTGCCGTTTACATAGAATAGAAATAGAACCAGTAAAAACAATAATAAAAAGAGAATCATTCGAAAAACTATTCTGAATAATAAAGGTTTTTGCTTTTTTTTCATTCTTAACCTTGCAGTTTTCTCCATTTATTGTATACTTAGATTCATATTATTAATATATAAGTATACCGTTCATTAAGATTTTCGTCCAGATTTACAATACAGGTGAAATATGAAAAAATTTGTTGTTTCTGTCATAATTTTAGTAGTTTTTTTTGGAGTCCTTCTTTTTATAGGATGGACGCAATTTTCAATACCAAGCGGAACAACCGGAGTCATGATTTCAAAAACAGGAGGAATCCATCCTGCAGCAATAGTTCCAGGAAACTTCACATGGCGGTGGGAACGCCTTATTCCGACAAATACCGAAATTCGTGTTTTTTCGATGTACCCGAGGACTATAACAACCACACTGCAGGGTTCCCTTCCCTCTTCAGATATTTACAGCCCGATGCTGGAAGGAAAGCCTGATTTTTCTTATTCCTTTTCTATGACCGTTGAGGTACAGCTTAAACAGAGTGCATTACCATCATTCGTTAGAAGAACTAATGCCCTTGGTCAGGACGAACTGCATTCATACCTTGATTCAAAGGCTCAAGAAGCTGCAAAAGATGTATTGGATTTTGTTCTTCTACAGCAAAAAAATTCTTCTCTTTCTTCCCTTTCAATAAGCTATGATTACGATGCAATAGTAAAACACCTTCAGTCTCTTTCAAAATATTCAGATATCAACATTGATGCAGTGAGCATTCAAACGGTAAAGCTTCCGGATATTGAATTGTATCTCCTGGCAAAGGAAGCGTACAGCATGTATCAGGATAAGGTTAGAAATGCATTAGCATCATTAACAAATGATCAGTCTGTCCAGAGTGCAGAAGACTATCTGCAGATAGAAAGATTTTCACGATGGGGTAAGGTTTTACAGGACTACCCTATTTTAATAGATTTTATTGCAGTTTCAAAAGAAGATTCTCTTGAAGCATTAGAAGCTGTTAGATCTATAAAAAAACCTTGAAAGAGCTTTCTTCATAAAGAGGCAGAATAACCAAAAATCTTCCGCATGAGACAGACAAAGTGACAGTCTCTGTTCCCGAATCTGTTTTTTTTGCCTTGTTCGAAACACTTCCGCCGCATGTTGACCAGGACAGATCCGAGACATCCCATTGTAAGCCCTGTGAAATTAGAGCAGGTTCTAAACCATACAAAAAAAGAGGGAATAAGGAAATATAATCATTGTCTCCGAGCCCTGTGATGGTGACTGCAGA
>JAKJFV010000278.1:0-412 GCA_022704725.1 Spirochaetota bacterium | reverse complement strand
ATTTGATCCGCAAAACCACATATGAGGATACGGAATTTGCATTCTTCTTTCATACAGGGAACGTATTGATAATAGATGGTCAAATCTTCCTCCGTTTCCGCCAATAAGTATTATATTTTCAGAGCTTTTTTCTGCCGCTTCCATTACTGCCAGTTCAGTATCGGTGAAGTCTTTATACGACGGGAATTTTTTTATACTTTTGACACAAGAAGTATCAGTATCGGCAGCAAGACTGTCGAAATCTCCTAACAGCAGGTCTACAGTAAGATTGTAGTCACGAGCACAGACAAGTCCTGAATCGGCTGCAATAATAAATGAGTTTGAAAAAATAGATCCTGCAATATTTTCGACAATTTTTTTTGGAGGCGCTTCTCCGCCTGTTAAAATTACGGTATTCTTTATATGCATTAAA
>JAKJFV010000277.1 GCA_022704725.1 Spirochaetota bacterium | reverse complement strand
GTTATTCCGGCTATAACACCGCAGAAATTGAACGGCCGCCGTGTATACAGCAAGCACGATATTCTCATCATACTGCGTCTTAAACATCTTATACAGGATAAAAAATTCACTATCGAAGGTGCGCGAAACCGGATTATAGAGGAATCCTCCGACGATAACACAGTTATTGACCAGGAAGGAAATTATATGCATCTTCATCAGAGTTTCAACGAATTTCGAAGTGAATTAATAGACTTATTTTTTACTGTAAGAAATTACAGAAAACATCAGGAATAAACATGAGCACAACAATACAAAGTCTTTTTGGAAAACTTGACGACAAGGCTGTCAAAGTACTTACTAATTTTGACGCTGTTATTCAAAGCGTAAAACCTCTTAACTCAAAACATTTAGTAAGCTTGCCCGACACAATCCGCGAATTATCACATCAGCTTACCGATGAACGCTCAAGCAGGCGCATAGGCTATATGAATCAGGCCGCATATCTTTCGGCGTATACACGCTACTTCATGTGGTGGAATTTATTCCGCCTGACTTCTCTTTTTTCAGGTTTTAAAAGCGGTGCTTTTTCTCACTTGGAAGACGGATCATACTGCCTCGATGCAGGATCGGGTCCTCTCACGGTCCCCATAGCTTTACTGCTTTCACGGCCCGAACTCAGAGCCAAAAAAATTACCTGGTACTGCATGGATTTATCACAAACAGCTCTTTCTCTTGGAGAAGAATTATTCCTGGCAGTCTGCGCAGCATTGGAATGCGAGCCGTGGACAATTATTCGAATTAAAGGCGCTCTCGGAGAAAAACTTAAAAATCCGGTCCAGCTGTGCACCTGTGCAAATATGTTCAATGAAATATACTGGAATTCTTCAAAACCCCTTGAAGAGTCTGCTAAAAGATACAGTGAAATAATTCTCCCCTACATGAGCACAGGCGCTCACTCAATTCTTGTTGTTGAACCGGGTGTTCCCCGCACATCAAGATTTATCTCGCTTACCAGAGATGCATTAATACGGAAAAACTATTCTATTGCAGCTCCCTGTCCCCACGATAAAGCATGTCCCATGGACGGCAGAAGAGGCGGCAAGTGGTGCCATTTTGTCCTCAATACTGATAATGCCCCGAAAAAGCTTCACGCCCTTTCCAAAGATGCAAAACTTCCTAAAGAAAGAGCCGCTTTTTCATTTGTCTTTGCTCAAAAAACAACACCAGAAAAAACGGAAGTAATAAATGAGAATTTTTTATTGCGAATTGCTTCTGATCCTATTAAAATACCGTATAAAGGTATTGCTCGATACGCCTGTTCAGATGCAGGACTAACGTTAATATTTGAAAAATCTACGCCGTTTAATTCCGGAGATCTTTTATCCCTCCCGCCGCTCTCAGATAATCAAAGAAAACGTCTGCCGGTCGATGCTAAAACCGGCGCTGTAATAATTGGAGGTTAATATGAATCATAAGTTTACACTGCAGACAACATTCCTTTTTGCTCTTTTTGCACTCTTATTTACACTCGTTGTCTGTATTCTTTTTCCTTTCTTTAATGTAATTTTATGGGCAGCTCTTCTGTACATAGCCCTTTCACCGCTTCATAAAAAAATTCTAAAAAGGATTTCTCCGGCAAAGAAATCTTTTGAGTTAAAGAGGCATCTCCTGGCGGCTTCGTTTTCTATTGGTACCCTTTTACTAATTATTGGTCCATTATCATTTCTTGTTTTCCAAATAATTCATCAGCTGTTAACAACACTCAAAGATATTGAAGTTTTTATAGCCGGGAATCCCTCTTTCTTATCGGATTTTCTTGCACTCCAGTCTGTCAGTAATTTTTTAACAACCCTCGGTCTCGACGGTATTACACTGCTCAATCTTGATTCTCTTAATTTACGGGCTACGATTCTCACCTATGTTCAGCAATACAGCAACAATCTTTTTTCATGGTCTACTAACATAATTGGAGGAGCAGGCAGCTTTCTTATTTCTTTAGTATTTCTAATTTTCATTCTTTACTTTTTCTATCTTGATTCAGGCTATCTTTTCTCGCTTTTTGCAAAAGCCGTCCCTATTAATCCCTCTTACATGAAGACACTTACCGCAAAATTTTCCGAAACGATTAAAGGCTTACTCTCCGGCTATGTACTTGTAGCTCTGTATCAGGGTGCAGCAGCCTTTATTTTAATGAAAATATTCGGAGTAAAAGCAGCCTTGCTTTTCTCTGTTGTACTAATGTTTGCTTCCTTTATACCGCTTTTTGGTTCTGCAATTGTCTGGGCGCCAATTGGTATAATTATGATTTTCACAGGTCCTGCCTGGAAAGGAATTTTATTTTTACTCCTTTCCGGGTTTTGTATAAGCTTTCTAGATAATTTCTTACGCCCGTTCTTCTTAAAAGAAAAAATCAATGTACACCCCCTTGTTATTTTCTTTGCTATCTTGGGGGGCATTCAGGTCTTCGGTGTTAACGGTCTAATCTTAGGACCTCTTGTTGTAATTCTGTTTTTCAGTGTTCTGGATATGATAATTACAAACGACAGTAAAAAAAATATTCAATCAGAGACTGATTAATTTTTTTATGTGATATAATTCATTGATGCCTAAGTTTGTTCCTGCTTTATTAGTATTACTTATTTTATCCCGCAGTTTATTTTCTCAAGACACGGGAAGTATAGACGAATCCTGGTATTTTACATCTCTTCTGCAAAAAGCCTACCCGGAAAAATCTATAAATCCCATTTATGACCGTACAAAGGCTTTGTGGAGTATTCTTATAACTGCACACGACAAGACAACACTTCTATATTGGAAGGAAGGAAGACTTCTTCCGTCTTCGCTTCTCGACAGCTATCTTGACTTTGACCCTATATTTACCTACACCTATGCAGATTCCGTTCGTGATCCAAAAACATTCACCGCTGCAGAAATTGAAAATTTACGCACTATGGTGGATTCCAGACTAAAGGGAAGTATTAAAAAAAAATCGTCAGATTTTTTACTGAATG
>JAKJFV010000276.1 GCA_022704725.1 Spirochaetota bacterium | reverse complement strand
AAAATCCTTATCCTGAGACTCGCCCGCAGAACCTGAAGGAGCATCATTTTTTTGTTTGTTCAAAATAAACTTCGGTTTGTTTTCTACATCTTCCGCCATATACTATCCTACTCTTCGTCCTCAAATTCAAAGCTAAGACCAATACCACAATTGGGACACGTTGTCATATCGATTGTTATTTTACCGCCGCATTCAGGACATTCATATTCTTCTTCGTCAGAATGTTCGTTCTCTTCATACGGCTCTATTTGTTCATTTTGTAATTCTTCAGATGAACCTGATTGATCTTCTTCAATTATATCATTTTCAAAAGCATCTGAATCCTGCTCAAAATTTTCTTCCTGTTCATCTTCCACTGCAAGTGAATTGACTAAAGCAACAACAGAATCTATTTGTTCGCTTGTTAATCCTTCAATTGAGTTTAAAATGCCTTCTTCCTGTGCGTTAAGAAATTGTTCAATAGTGATAATTTCACTGGAAGAAAGAATATCAATAATCGTCTTATCAAGACCGGGCAGTTCTGAAATTTTAGTAATTTCCTCGTATTCATCAATATCGGAAAACAGCTGATCAGCAGCACGCCGCGACTCAGCAATAAGGGAATCAAGTTCTTCACATTGATCCTCTGTTTTTACATCTATACTCCAATCTGCAAGTCTGTTTGCAAGACGGACATTGAGTCCCTGCTTGCCGATTGCAAGAGAAAACTGAGCTTCCGGCACAACTGCAAGAGCCTGTTTTTTCTCTTCATCGAGAATAACAACGGCAGAAACCTCAGCCGGAGATAGTGCATTTTTAATAAAAATTCGCGGATCCGGATCATATTTCAAAATATCAATTTTTTCGCCTTCAAGTTCGCGAATAACAGCCTGAATACGGACACCCTTAAGACCTACGCAGGCTCCCACAGGATCTACGTCTTCACGGTGAGATAATACAGCAATCTTAGTCCTGTATCCGGGTTCCCGGACAATTTTATGTACTTCTACAATTTTGTCATAAATCTCAGGAACTTCGAGCTCTATAATTGAACGGACAAAATCAGGGTCTGTTCTGGATAAGACGACCTGCAGCCCAGTTGAAGTTTTTTTAATATCGGTAATAAGAGCCTTAATACGATCATTCTTATGATACACTTCGCGCGGAGACTGAAATTTTGAAGGAAGTATACCTTCAACCTTTCCCAGATCAACATAAATGTTTCCATTTCTTTCGCGCTGATAATATCCGATAATAATTTCACCAATTTTATCTTTGTACTCAGCATGAAGGCTGTCTTTTTGGATTTCTGAAAAAGACTGATGCGCTGTCTGCTTTCCTGTCTGAATTGCAGATCGGTCAAACTCTCTGGGATCTACAAGAATATCTATTTCATCCCCTATTTCACAATCAGGGCTCAGCTGCAGTGCTTCCTCGAGTTCAATCTCTGTTACCGGATCATACACGCCGTCTACTATAACCTTTCTTGAATAAATTGAAACATCAGTTTGATCTTCATTAAATTGGACAACTGCATTAACATTTGTTCCAAATGTCCTCTTATACGCTGCTTTGAGCATATTTTCGATGGTCTGTAAAACAGAGTCCTTTGATAAACCTTTATCCTGCGTTAATTGGCGGATTGCTTCTGCCATTTGTGATGACATCTAAAGCCTCCTTATGAATGTAATAATTTTGCTTTTGCTATTTGTTCAAACGGAATAATTCGCTGCCGTTTAGCGGCAGCCGCAGTTTCTTGTGCGGTTTCATGTTCCGAAAGTTCCAATGTTAATGTCTTTGAGTCGGCCGAAATAATAATTCCGGGAACCCAGTCCGATACAGATGTATCCCAAATCCTGAGATTTTTACCCGTAAAAAGTGTAAATTCTGCAGCATTTTTTATTAGCCTCTCCATACCGGGAGAAGTAACTTCCATATACACTTCTTGAGATTTTAAGAGTGCTTCAAGGCGGGGAAGAAGGAGGCGGTGTACCTTAGCACAGTCATTAATGCCGATTCCTTCTGTCTTTGCTGAATCTAGATGGGTTATAACAGCTCGTACCTGATACTGACCATGATTTGGATTTACACGAAGCTCTACTAGGGCATAACCAAGGCCGGAAACCAAAGGACTGCATTCAGTAAAATGAGGAATTGTTTCAAGAGCTGTATACTCCACGTATTCTCCTGTTATCCTGAGGGTACAAAAAAAGAGCCGTTCGAACGACTCCTGAAGCTAAAGGATACTTATTAATGTTCGCTAATATTATATCAACCTTATAAAAATGTGTCAATATATGAAGAAGTTTACGCCACGTACCCGGCCTTAATTTTGGGATTTTACAGTATGTATTGTATCCGCCTGGCTTCTTTTTTGTTACCTTTATAAAGAAAACACATTAAAAAGAGGAATAGTTTGAATACAGAAAATGCACTCTTATCAGTAGAAAAAAAATGTACGCCGTTACCTGATTGGGAAACAGCAAAACGATACATCCGTCCCTTTCTTATATCAGCTGATAAAATGAACAAGTCGGTTTCCCTGTTGAACGATGAATATTTATCATCGAATATTACCAATAGAATAAAGATGTTTATGGTTTTAAGCTACGGAGAGTGTATAATACCGCTTAGAGAAGAGCTTTTAAAACAATGGGACGTAAGTTTTGCCGATATCCGCCTTGCTATGGAAGATTCAATGACAAGCCTTATGCCTCTCACTCAGCTGGAAGAACACAATAAAAACGGGTTTGTCTACTTTACTGTTCACCACCCTCAGGCGCTTCTAAATTCCGTCATGCCGTTTTATAAGCCATTTCAGTATTTTATGCACAAAGAATTGGGAGAAACATACTACATGGCAATCCCCGAACAGCGGACTGCAGTTTTGTTTTCAAAACAATTCTTACCGGAATACAGCTCAACACTCAGAAATGATATTCTGCTTACATTTGACTGTTCATCACAGTTTCTTTCACCCGAACTGATTGAAGTCTCAGATGCAGGCGTACTTGCGGT
>JAKJFV010000275.1 GCA_022704725.1 Spirochaetota bacterium | reverse complement strand
GCAAAAAATAGTCAATAAAAAATTCCTGACCACTTTTAAAAATATATTGACATTTATTTAGTTTTCTTATACTATCTTCTATACGTTCGCTAATTAACACATTCCCTTGTAGCTCAGCAGGCAGAGCAACAGACTGTTAATCTGTGGGTCGCAAGTTCAAGCCTTGCCGGGGGAGCAAAAGTTAAAGGCTAATCTATTGTTATGCAATAGTTTAGCCTTTTTTGTTTTTATTACGAAAAGTAAAAAAATTAGTGTGACTGAACTGTGACTAACTTGGTCTGTGGGTCTGCTTTGTAAAATACTAAATCCGTTTGTTAAGTCATTTTTAACCCGGCTTAACTCTTGAAATATTTGCTGTCTTAGGCTATTTTTTTACCAATGGATTACTTATTTGACGGTGTAAAATTTTTTAATCAAAAGGACTTTGAGGATCATAAAGATCTTTTTAAAACCATCGGGAAAAAACAGGAACCTCATACGCTCTTTATAGGCTGTTCTGATTCCAGAATAGTCCCTAACCTGATTACAAAAACCCTTCCAGGTGAACTATTTGTAATACGCAATATAGCAAATATAGTACCCTATTACCGGAAAACAGAGGAATATGTTGCAACAACCTCTGCCATTGAATATGCGGTAAAAGTTCTCAATGTAAAAAACATAGTAATCTGCGGCCATTCTAATTGCGGCGGCTGTAATGCCCTGCTTAAAGATGAGCAAGAGCTTGATGATATTCCTCATACAAAAAAATGGCTTGAACTAGCGAAGCGGGTTAAAAACCAAATTGACAGCCTTAATCTTAATGACGATGCAGAAAAAGAATGGAAAACAGAGCAGCTTAACATCATTGAGCAGATGAACCATCTTATTACATACCCCTACATTAAGGAAATGTACCGTAACGGAGATATTGCTATATTCGGGTGGTATTATATTATTGAAACGGGTGAAGTGTTTAATTATTCTAAAGATGAAAGGGAATTTACTAAAATTGAGTAAAATGCAGATCAAACATAATACATTCACCATACTGGTTACCTTATTTTTAGTTTCCGCTTGCTGGTTCAGTATTACATGTATGGCATTGCTTAATCTTTCCCCTACTTTAGCTCCAGGCATTATCAAACTAATGATTGCGCTGCCTGTCTATCTGAGAAATGGAGTGCAATAAACTGCAAGTTTTATAGAAACATAAAAAACCAGCTTATTAGCTTAAAAAAAAGCCTGGAGCTCGTAGAAATTGGTATAATAGTAAATATGTCGCTTAGTTTTCGTGAAAACAAAAATCAAGGATGGAAACTGAAATTTTTTAATGATGTCGTTGTTTCATCAAATTTAAGAATTAAAATCTAAATTCTGATTTACTTTTGTTACTTATTACTTCATATGAACCTAATTCCAACAAAATTTCATCTGTTTTTTCGAAAATTCTAGTATAATAAAGCATAAAACTGCGAGAATGATTAGCGTCATCTTCTTTAACAAACAGTAAGCTGATAATTACCCTGATTATCATTGAAAAGAGTTATTCTGTTATGAGCCGGTAAAATTGAAATATTTTTCCGGCTCTTTTTTTTGTCTAATTTTATTCTCTGAAGTATTTTTGTTTAAGTTTCCCTATTGCAATTTTTTTTTCATTTTGATATATTATTTTTGTTCGAGATGCAGTTCGTTACTGATTGCCTTTCACACAAAATCATAGAAAAGTACAAATTGGTGCTTGACATGATACTAAATAATCGTTAAGATATTTAACGTTCGCTAATAAATAAAGCGAGAGTGGTGAAATTGGCAGACACGCTAGACTTAGGATCTAGTGCCCTAGGCGTAAGGGTTCAAGTCCCTTCTCTCGCACTAGACTCTTTAATAGCGATACAATACCTGCATACGAATTGGTGTTCGTAGCAATTATTGCGGGAATAGCTCAGTGGTAGAGCGCCACCTTGCCAAGGTGGATGTCGCGGGTCCGACTCCCGTTTCCCGCTCGAAGCGAAAAGCGATTCGGAGAAATCTGAATCGCTTTTTTTATAGTATTTTAAATTATCAATATCCCCCAGGGAAAGGAACAAGCCATGAAAATTACCAAAGAAGTTACGGCTCTTGCAAACTCTTCAGTTAAATTATCTGTTACCATCGCAAAAGAAGATACCGAACAAAGCTACAAAGAAACTCTTGCAAAATATGCTAAGAGTGTTCAAATTCCAGGATTCCGAAAAGGAAAGGTACCCGTACCGGTTCTTGAACGTAAATACGGCGAAGCTCTAAAAGCAGATGTTGCAGCAGAAATTATTGATAATGCTTTACAGCAGATCTTTGCAGAATTTGACGAACAAAAATCAGATAACAGGCCGCTCGCCTATTCTCAGCCCCAAATGGATAAGGCTCCGGAACTTGAATTCGGCAAAGATTTTTCTTTTGAAATAACCTATGATGTTATGCCGAAAGTTACTGTCAGCGACTTTTCCGGAATTACCATTAAAGAACCCCAGGTTAAGATTGGCGATGATGAAATGAAAGAGGAACTCGAAGCAATCCGCGAACGGAATGCTTTAGTTGTTGACAAAAAAGATGCCGACAAGGCAGTAAAAGGCGACATTGCAACTATCAACTACAGCGAACTCAATGATAAGGGCGAAGTAGAAGCAGGATCAGAACGTGAAGGCTTTGTTTTTACCATCGGTTCAGGTCAAAATATTTACAAAATTGATGATGAAATTATCGGAATGAAAAAAGGCGATTCAAAAGATATTACAAAGACTTATGCCGCAGATGATGAAGATAAAGAATTAGCCGGTAAAACAAAAAAAATTCGTGTATCAGTTACAGCTCTTAAAGTCCGAAATCTTCCTGAGCTTGATGATGAACTTGCACAGGATGTTAATGAAAAGTATAAGACTCTTGATGATCTTAAAGCAGATATTAAAAATAACATGGTTACAGCCCTTGATAACCGTCTAAGAGAAATTAAGTCTAATGATTTAATTGAGCAGCTCATTGAACGAAATCCAATTGAACTTCCTAAA
>JAKJFV010000274.1:2584-3036 GCA_022704725.1 Spirochaetota bacterium | reverse complement strand
AAGGTTTACAATAATTTGAATTGAACTCATAGTATATTTCCCTCCCTGTCTTCTACAATAACGCCTTCCTCTTTTAAATACGCAAGCGCCTTTTCTATACCGTTTTGACTTCCTTCAATATCAACAATTAAAGAACCAATATCCCGGGTGCTTACGTGCTGAATGCCTCCGGCGCGTATATTAAAGTCGACACTGCATATTCTGGAAGCGCGGGAAAGAATCGGTTCACCTGTTTTATCGCCGAGAAAACGCAGCGTGTAATGACCTCCGTCTTGCGACCAGCGGACAATACCGTCCGGACAGGGTGCATCTTCGCTCAGAGATAAAGAAATATGAGAAAGAAAATCTTTTGTAACCGGTGACTGCGGATGAGTAAAAATATCTGTTACCCTTCCCTGCTCGCAAACTTTCCCGTCATCGAGAACGGCAACATATTCACAGGCATCCCTAAC
>JAKJFV010000274.1:0-2574 GCA_022704725.1 Spirochaetota bacterium | reverse complement strand
CCACTTCCATCTGATGAGTTATCATGACTATGGTCAGATTCATCTTTTTTTGAATCTCGCGCAGTAAATAAAGAATGGATCTTGTTGTCTGAGGATCAAGAGCACTCGTCGCCTCATCACAAAACAAAATGCCGGGATTATTTGCCAGAGCACGGGCTATTGCAACCCGCTGCTTTTGACCGCCCGACAAGGTGCTGACAGGAGCATTACCCCGGTCTGTAAGTCCGACGAGGGCTAAAAGCTCTTTTACCCGTTCATTAATAACTGATTTTTGAATTCCGCAAATTTCCAATGGATACGCAATATTACCGGCTGCAGTCCGCGAACTAAATAAACTAAAATTCTGAAAAATCATGCCTATACCGCGCCGTTTAGTAATAAGTGCCATGCCTTCAAGATCATCGACCCGCTCGCCTCCGAAATAGACTGAACCTGAATCCGGTTTTTCTAGCAGGCTAATAAGACGTACTAAGGTAGACTTTCCAGCCCCGCTTTTTCCAATAATACCAAAAACGGCATTTGAAGGAATATCTAAACTGATATTCTGTACAGCCTTAATGTGAGAAGAATCTGTTTTATATGACTTCTGAAGGGATTCCAAGCGTATCTGCATATGTACTCCTCAAAAAAAACAACATTTAATCTTACACGATTGACCTCTAAAGTCAAGCACTTGTGTATTGTAACTTTAAAAAGGTACTGTATCATTTTTTCGAAAACCGTTAAGATGTGAGTATGATTTCAAATTACCATACCCACACCCAATACTGCAAACATGCAGACGGACTTCCAAAAGATTACATAGATCAGGCATCGAAAGACGGATGTACAGCACTTGGTTTCAGTGATCACTGCCCCTACCCGCGTGATGAAAGAGACACATGGTCAAATATCAGAATGAAAGAAGCAGAGGCTCCCGAATATATACGGCTCATACGGGAAGCAGCAAAGAAAGCACCCTTCCCCGTTTTTGCAGGTTTTGAATGCGAATGGCACTCCATGTATGCATCATGGTACAAAGAGGAGCTTTTAGGCAGATTCAAGTGTGATTACTTAGTACACGGTCCTCACTGGGTCTATGTTGACGGCGATTTTAAATACGCACCTGAAATAAAGGGGGCAGACCTTATAAAAAATTACTTTGCAAACTTTGTTGATGCAATACACAGCGGCCTCTTTTCTCTTGTGGCCCATCCGGACCTCATCATGGCATTCGGCAGAGAATGGAACAAAGATGTGGAAGACGGCTTTGCAGAAGTAATTAATGCATCCTATGACTGCGGAGTCCCGCTTGAAGTAAACGGACTTGGAATGTCGCGGGAAAAGGTTACATACAGCGGAGGGCTGAGGTATCAGTACCCGGTAGACAAATTCTGGGAGATGGCTGGTAAAAAAGGAGTGAAAGTCGTGTGCAACGCAGATGCCCATTCACCAAAGGATGTTATTACACTTGCTCAAAAGGCGAGGAACTATGCCGACGAGAGAGGTTTACACTATTTAGACACCCTGCCTCTAGTGAAAAAATCAGATATTTAAGAAAAGCTCGGGATGTTCGTGCCTGTCTTTTTCTATTTCCTGGATTTCACGATTCAGGAAGTATGATAATATTGTGCGCAATAAAACAATTCCTCCTAGTACCAGCAATTCATGAAGCCCTGGTTCGAGAATCGTTTTTAAAATATCAGCTGATATGAGCAGCTCCAGCCCGAGAAGAAGATAGGTTCCAAGATCCGCTCTAATAAGACGAAGCATTTGAATATTGTATTTCCCGCTTATTCTGCGAATTTCGGTACGTAAAAAAGCGATGAAGGCGACAATAGCGCCGTATACAACAACCACAATACTTACAATACTGATAACAAGCTCTATTGTCTCAAGAATTATCATGCACACCTCACTGGTTATACCTCACTAGGTTATACTTCTTTGTTATGTTTTTTGCTCAGGTATAAGACCGGGTACTAAGAAAGACTCAGGTATTTTTGAAGGGCGTCCTTCTGCACTAACACAGGCCCAACTCACTCTGGCTTCCACACAAACAGTTCCGTCTTTTTTCGTTACTGTCTGATAAAACTCTCCCGAAATTTTCCCCAGTTTAACCGGTTCATCTAGAACAGCAGATGCCTTATAGTGAATATCAATATGGGTAACATAAAGATAAAACCCCTCTTTAATAATGCCCTTGTAATCAAAACCGATAGCGTGAAGAAACTCCATCCGACCATATTCTAAAAAATTCAAATACACTGCGTTATTTACATGATTGTAGCCGTCGCATTCGTAGGTGCGCACTACGTGATGTGCAATATGTTTCATAAATTACATCTTACAGGGAATTGGGCAAAAAGGCAAGAAAACAAATTATTAGAAATTAGTAAAGTATTCGAATGTATCTGGACAAAAAAAAGCGCCCGTACGCTAAGCGCAGCCAGGCATTATTAGTCTGAGGAATTTATTTATCACTCTGCGAGACGCGTCCGGCGCTTTTTTTGTCCAGCTTCGTTAATATATTCTGTTGGTTCTATAGCAATGATCCAGATTATTTATCTGTTAGCTGTAATCTGTGTCATCTGC
>JAKJFV010000273.1 GCA_022704725.1 Spirochaetota bacterium | reverse complement strand
TTTCTTCGAGGGCAATTTGTGCCGAAGTCAAAGCTTCCCGTGCATCCTGCTCATCAACAAGGGCAATAATATCCCCTTTTTTTACGGTGTCACCCGGTTTAACAAGAACGTCCTTGACAACCCCATTTGTTTTACTTGAAACAACGGAATATGAATCCGCTTGAAAACTTCCCGATGCCGATATTTTCTCTTCCAATGATTCTTTTACAACAGATGAAAGAGGAACAGACATAACAGATGTGCTGTTTGCTCTGTTTATAAATATAAAAGCTAACACTCCTGCTATAAGCACTAATGCAATAATTACAATTGTAAGCCCTCTTTTCTTACCTTTCTTCATGTGTCTCTCCTGTGTGTTTTATGCCGAACAAGTCTTCCGGATTCATCCCAAAATACGTATATACCGATAATGCGGCTTTAAATCGTGAAATTCCTTCATCTTTTAATGCAGATTCTGCCTCAAGAACAGAAAGAAAAGCCCTGTCTTTATCAAGTGCTGTAGCTGTTTCTGTTTCATAGGCGCGTTCAACCTCTTTGTAGCGGGTCTTAGTCTGCGCAAGTATTTGAGAGCGCAGCTGTTCTCTTTCACATGATGTCTCATATTCATCCATTAAACTCTGCCCCTGCTGAGTACTGTTCTGTCTAGCTGATAATTCTTCCTGCACAGCCGCTTCCTGCTTTAAAAGCGAGGCTTCCTTTCTAAGCTTTTGTGCACCCGTAGGAAGAGGAATTGAAACAGAAAGCGAAGCAGACCACGAAGGATCCGAATTCAGTCCGTCTGTTTTTACAAAGGTATTTGGAAACCCGGCTCTTCCGGACAGTGAAAGAACAGGCGCATACTGAGCTCCGGTTAGTACGCTGTTCATCCGTGCAGCAGTAACCTGCAATTCTGAAAGCTGAATATCGCTCGGGGTACCGGAAATTTTTCTTAATTTTTCTGGTTCAATGTGAGGGGGAATAGTAAGGCCGGATATGTCTATACCTTCTATTCCTGTAGCAGAAGAAAGCCGTACTGAATATAGATTAAAAAGGTATTGTAATTCCTGTACCGATATTCTAACCTCATCACAGGCTTTTTGAGCACTGTCAAACACCGAAAAACCGGTGTTGCCGGATTCCCATTGAATTTTTGCAATTTCTGCTTCTTTTTCTGCAAGAACAAGCCGTCTTTGAGCAAGCTGCAGTTTTCTTGAAAGGGATTCAGCATCGAGGGCGAGCCGTAATACAGCATCCAATACAGACAATTGTCTTTTTTCTGCTGCAGTTTTTGCCTGGACATAAGGAGCTTCAATGCTCACAAAGACCGCAGCCTCCGTTAAAGACTGATCAATAAATTTCCCGTTAACAAAGACAGGAATACTTGCAGATGCGCTGATACCAAGATTGTCTGTCTTAATATTCTCGCCAAAGGAAACTGAATAATCAGAGCCTGCCTGAATCTTTGCACCTGCAGGAGCCTGAAATCCGGCATTTATTCCGGCTCCGGCGGCAGGAGTTATGACAGGATCAGACAATGCTGTACCCTGTACCCCGCCCTGCGCAGTCACAGAACCTGAAAATATTTTTTCCCTTCTATCCGCTTGAACTTCTGCAAATGCTGTCTGAGCGGAGATCACCGCACTAACATAATCCGGATTTTTTTCTTTAACAGACTCTAATATTTGTCTTAAGTCCTGTATTTGACCAAAACATAGCGTAAAAGCCAGCAGAAACAACACTATACCAATACGTTTTTTCAATTTTCGAGCTCCCTATATTATTTAATGTACTTTCATTTCTTACATAAACAAATCGTTCATATATCAGTTACACATCATTAGTGTATTATACTACTAATACACTAATAGTCAATATATATTATTCACTTTTTACTTGATGAATTCGCTAAAGTACCTGATAATAGAGGTGAGAGCAATAAACATCAAGGTGATATTTTGGATACTGAATCTGCAGAAAATGAAAAAAGAGGACCTCCCCAGGATTTGGGCCGAAAGGTCTTTTTTGTTTATCCCCCCAGCGTTGTAAGAGAAGAACTTATAACCCGCCTCATAGACAATGAATACGAAACATATATGATTAAAGATATTAAAAGAGCAGAGATACTTCTCGAAAAGTATCCTAATTCGATCTGCTTCGTTAATATTGACACAGGGATGACAGAGCCCGACTGGGAATTATGGATTCGAAAAATTATGAGGGAGCCAAAATTTTCAGGAGTGGGCATTGGTATAGTTTCCTACAACAATAACGACCGGCTGCAGAAAAAATACCTCATGGATATTGGGATTCAATGCGGGTACATTAAGCTCAAACTTGGAAGAGATGAAAGTATAAAAATTCTCCTTGCTTCACTTAAGGCAAACGAAGCGAAGGGCAGGCGTAAGTATGTTCGTGCAGACTGCTCAACAGATACCCTGACCAGTTTTAATTTTACCCATGGAAGACTTACCGTTACCGGAAAAATTCTCGACATCAGCGTCATCGGATTTTCCTGCATTCTAAATCCGGATCCGCTGGTTAAAAAAAATACACTTTTAGAAGATGTCCAGTTAAAACTTAGAGCCAGCCTCCTACGCACAAACCTCATAGTCTTTGGAATGAGACCGATGGGCGACAGAACACTCTATATAATTCTTTTCCCGCCCACTCTTGAGAACCATCAAAAAAATAAGATTAGAGCCTATATTCAGAGTGCTTTACAGATTTTTATAGAACAGGACTGCAATGAAGCTTTAAAAAATATGCCGAAAGAAATCAGTAAAAAAGAAGACAAACTACCGGAAGTTACTGAAAATGATTTACTACAGGAAGCAGAAACACTTGAATCGGTACAGGAGGTCGACGTTCCGCCGGAACTGCTTGAAGCCGAAAAAGATTCAGATTCAAGCAGCCTTCCTTACTAATTTGTATAATTATCGAAGTAGCCTTGAATTAAAACAATGGGAGTGCCCTTATCGCCGCTTCCCGACGTTAAATCGCTTAAAGAACCTACAAGGTCAACCAGACGGCGGGGAGTTGTTCCCTGCGTTACCATAGTCCCGACA
>JAKJFV010000272.1 GCA_022704725.1 Spirochaetota bacterium | reverse complement strand
GCTTTTATCTGTACGGGGCTGGTAGTACGCAATGCACAAGACCATAGGAGTACTTTCACTGCAGGGCTCTTTTGAGGAGCACCTGCATAAACTTGCAGAGCTTGAAAAAAAGATTTCTCAAAAAGAAGCAGACACATCTTTATCCGGCATAAGTTCAATTTCTTCTATCAAAGTGAAAACACCGGAAGACCTGGAAAAGGTTGACGCTCTCATTCTCCCCGGCGGGGAAACCGGATAACAGAGGGTCTTCCAGTGTGGGGAACCTGCTGCGGGATGATCCTTTTGGCAAAAGAAGTGTATGTGTATGAGTCATACGACGGTTTGGAAGAACCTCATCTCGTTCAGAGTACGCCTCATCTTGCTGTCATGGACATAAGCGTGCTTCGAAACAGTTGGGGAAGCCAGCTTCACAGCTTTACTTCATCTGTTTCTGTCCCCTCTGTTTCCCCTAATCCCCTCCCTCTTGTGTTTATACGCGGTCCTTCTGTTCGCTCCATCCTCTCTTCATCTTCTGCACAAACTCCGCAAATTCTTGCCCAGACCGATTCCCAGATTGTTGCTGTACGGCAGAAAAACATGCTCGCAACCTCATTTCACCCCGAGCTTATAGAAGGCATAGAATTTTACGAGTATTTTTTGAAAATGACTTTGTAGCCTTTCCCGTTTATGCTTGTTTATTTGCTGTTTGACTTTGTGCAAATATAGTTTTATCTTAATAGGTGTTCTGGTAATCTTTTATGATAAGACAGGCGGGTGTTTATGGGTAAAAAAGTGATGATTCTTTCTGTAAGTGCCGGCAACGGTCATGTGCGTGCAGCTCAGGCAATAGAAGAAGCGTGCAGAAAAGATGAGCGGATTAGCGAAGTGCTTAATCTGGATGCGCTTGCATACACAAATAAACCCTTTCAAAGAATTTATTCACGCGGATACATAGAAGCAGTAAAGGCTGCTCCCGATTTATGGGCCTTTGCCTTTGACTCTACCGATAAACCCTGGCGTACTCCCGGCTTTGTGCGCGCTATGCACAAGATTAATTCCCAGCCCCTTGTTAAAAAAATTAAGGAGTTTCAGCCCGATATCTGCCTTTGTACCCATGGAATGCCGGCAGAAATTATTTCCGAGCTCATTTTACAAGATAAAATTCAAACAAATCTAGGTATTGTGGTTACCGATTATTACGTACACGCCCTGTGGTTTTTTGACATTTTTACCCGTTATTTTGTTCCTAAGGAAGAAAGTAAAATACACATGAGCACACTCGGCATTCCTCCGGATCGTATTGTGGTTTCCGGTATTCCTGTTATGGAAGCTTTTTCTAAAAAAATGTCAAAAAAAAGCCTAAAAGAAAAACTGAGTATTCACGATTCGCTTCCTGTTGTTCTTCTTTCTGCAGGAGCCTTCGGGCTTATGAGTGCAGCAGATATAATGAGAATTCTTAGTGCAATTACTATGCGCTGTCATATTATTGTTATTTGCGGTAAAAATGACAAACTTAAAAAATCGCTCGATTTGTACATAGCAGAAAATAAACAGACACTGCACAATTCTTACACAATCATTGGATACACCGATTCAATTCATGAGTACATGAAGGCTGCAGATCTTTTTATAGGAAAACCCGGCGGACTTTCATCTACCGAATGCATGGTTAGCGGTTTGCCCATGGTTATTTGGGACCCCATTCCGGGGCAGGAAATTTATAATACCTATCATATTTTGGAAAACGGTGCCGGTGTAATGCCGTCGAATGCGCTTACCATAGGTGCCAAGGTAGATGAGATTTTAGCTTCTCCCGAGCGACTTACACAGATGAAACAAAATGCCCTTTCCATTTCCAAACCGCATGCCGCAGTTAATATTGTTAATGCTATGCTTGAGCATGAACAGGAAACTCCCGTGAAAGCTTTTAAAAAAATCTTATAACTTCTTATAACATAATTCTTGACAAGAAAAAATACTTCCGTTAGTATATTACTATAAATAGTAATATATAAGATGCGCCTGTACGACCCTCTTATAAAAAGGAGTTTTTTAATGGACTATTTTAAACAGTTTCCGAATAAGGAAGGTTATTTTGGTGATTTTGGCGGATCCTTTATTCCGCCGGTGCTTCAAGCAGAAATGGATAAAATAACGGATGCTTATTATTCAATAAGCAAGAGTCATGAGTTTATTTCAGAATTGCGTTCAATAAGAAAACATTATCAAGGTAGACCCACTCCTATTTATTTTTGCAGACGTTTAAGTGAAATATATGGTGGTCGCATCTATCTAAAAAGAGAAGATTTAAATCATACAGGTGCCCATAAATTAAATCACTGCATGGGCGAAGGTCTTTTAGCAAAGTACTTGGGTAAGAAAAAACTCATTGCAGAAACGGGAGCAGGGCAACATGGTGTAGCTCTTGCGACAGCAGCAGCTTATTTTGGTATGGAATGTGAAATTCACATGGGTGAAGTCGATATTGTAAAAGAACATCCCAATGTTGTTCGCATGAAGTTGCTTGGAGCAAAAGTTATTCCTGTAAGCCACGGATTAAAAACATTAAAAGAAGCTGTAGACTCTGCTTTTGAAGCCTATCTTAATGATCCTGTTAATTCCATTTATTGTATAGGCTCCGTTGTAGGTCCTCATCCCTTTCCTATGATGGTACGAGATTTTCAACATATTGTAGGAATTGAAGCACGAGAGCAATTTATAGAAATGACAGGTGAACTTCCCGACGCCGTTACGGCTTGTGTGGGTGGAGGCTCAAATGCTATGGGAATTTTCTCAGGCTTTATTAAAGATAATGATGTAGAGCTTTATGGTGTAGAACCGGCCGGTCGTTCCTTAAAAATGGGCGATCATGCCGCTAGTATATCCTTTGGTAAACCGGGTATTATTCACGGTTTTAAAACCTATCTTTTACAAGATGAAAAAGGCGACCCCGCACCGGTATATTCAATTGCATCCGGTCTTGATTACCCCGGCATTGGTCCCGAACACTGTATGCTTAAAGATATTAATCGAGTACAATACAAAACGGCAAGCGACAAGGACAGTCTT
>JAKJFV010000271.1 GCA_022704725.1 Spirochaetota bacterium | reverse complement strand
CCTGTTGATTCAACAACAACAGTTGCTCCAACTTCACCCCATTTGAGGTTGAGAGGATCTCTTTCAGCAGTTAAGCGGATTTTATTTCCGTTAACAACCATGAAATTTCCTTCAATTTTTACGTCGCCCTTGAACCGGCCGTGTACTGAATCGTATTTCAGCATGTATGCAAGATAATCAGGATCGAGAAGGTCGTTAATTCCGACAATCTGAATGTCCTTACCGAAGTTTTCTACAGCAGCACGGAACACCATGCGTCCAATGCGTCCAAATCCGTTGATTCCAACTTTAATCATCGTATGGATCTCCTATATCAATAAAATTATAACTAATTGTACGTCAAAACCGAGATTTATGTCAATAGATGCCACTAAACTCAAACAAACGGATGAAATTGCGAAAGAATTTGCCGTGATTGTATTTTTGTAAGTTTTTTGCCGAAGCCTTGTTTTATTCTATTATTAGAAGTTTTCCTCAAACCGCTGTTACTATTTTCTGCAAAAAATACGGTCTTTTCATTTTCTTCATCATTCCAATTATCCCAAAGTCTCTCATCAATAATTTTTCCAAAATCACAAGAAATCCAGGTGCAGCGGGCATAGGGTCTCCAGGGACGGGCAAGAAAAACAGACTGCGCATTACAATCCTTTGTTTTTCTCACCTGACACCGGTTAAATACAAAGCCGCTTTGCTCTGCACCAGGGTTTACCTCCCCTGCTTCGAGCGGTGTATCGCCACCAGGAGCTGCAATATACGATATAGCAGGTGTATCCTGTTCATCGTCCTTTGGATAAAGAGGCCTGATGGTAATTCTGCTGTGATCAATAAAACATCCGGCGCCGCCGAAAATAAAATCGATTGTTCCTTCAATATCACAGCGGGTATAGATTTGTATAGAGGGTTTTCTTTCCTTATCTTTTCCGGGACCCGTAAATCCGCCGGGTATTTTTTCCTTTTGAGGAAGAGGAGCCGTAAATAGAGTATCCTGATGACCGTATAAGCCGACCCTTTTACAGTACATACATGATGCATCAGCATAAAGAGCAATTGCCTGACCGGCCTTTCTTCCTTTTTTGTCCGGAAGCCCCGAGGTATTTTCTATTGAAAGATTCTCGAGACGCACAGATGGACCGCCGAAAAAAGCTGTATAGGAGCGGAAAGTTCCCCGTTTTTCCCCGTTTTCCATCTGCATAGAAGCACACAGAGAGCCTGTGAGAATTGTCTTTTTCATACCCCTGCCCCGCACCCTTAAACTGATATCCTGCATTCCCCTATGCTGTCTGTATCCGTCAAAATAAAATTGTCCCTCATACGTACCCTTTCCAAGACTGATATAGGCTTCCGTACACAGAGGTAAATTACCGACATAGGTAAGCGCTTCCTGGAAATCTGAAAATTCAGCCTTTTTATTGGCGCTTACATGAAGATGGATGAAAGATCCGTCCTTTTTTTGAGCCTTATGAAGACGCAGATACAAAACAAGTGCTATTGTTCCGCTTAATACACTCACGAGAATATTGCTGGTCATCATAACAATACCGACACTTTGAATGCCTAAATCTGTAAAGTGCTGAAGAACCCACAACAGAGGGACACGAAAAACTAAAACCCTGCAGAAGTTAATAATTAATGTTAACTTTGTATAGCCGAAGCCGTACAGGAGGGCAACAGCAGTTGCATTAATTGATAAAGGAATAATACCGCTTGCTTCCCAGCGGTAAATGCGTTCGATCATCAGTGCAAATTCCCGGTCGCCGGGTGAAAAAAGAGATGCTATGCCGGATAAAAAAACCATAGTAAGAATGTATCCGGCTGTTCCAATGAGAATATTCCAAAGAAGCGTAACGCGGAATGCTTCAAGCGCCCGTGTTGTATTTTTTGCTCCGAGATTCTGGCTTATGATGCTCGAGCATCCTTCTTGAAACCCGTTTTGAAGACAGGTAACAAAACCGCTTATATTATTTGTAATACCAAGGGCGCCTACGGTAAGAGAGCCGTAACCGGTACTCATACTGTTGACGGCAATTTTTCCCGCTGCAAAGGCTGCTTTTTCGGTCATTACAGGATAACTTAATCCAAGCAGGGGTTTAACGCGGTACGGGCTGAACGATTCTTTGGAAACTGCAAACGTTACAAGCGCTTTATTTTTAAGTAAAAAAAACAGACCAGGAATAAGTATAAAAAGATTTGCAATAATTCCGGCCAGCGCTATCATATCTATTCCTGTTTTAAGTACATAGACAAAAAAACCAGTCAGTGCAAACTTCACAACAATACACATACTGTTCAAACGGAGAATACGCTTTGAGTTACCCATAGCCCGTTCAATAGAAATATAAATATTATTATAGAAGATAACAACAATATCAATAAGACTGATAATAAAGTACCCCTTCCCCTCATCTATGAGAGCCTGCGGCGTACCGAAAAACTGAAGAATAGGACGTGCAAAGGGGATCATTGAAAACACAAAAATGCTTAAAACTGCGCACAGAGCATACAGCGTGTTTATGAGCTCTTTAACCCGCTTATAATCACCCGCCCCGTAAAATCTGCTTATTAGTATAGAAGCGCCGACCGCAAGCCCTCCTCCTACCGCAAGCAGAATCTGTGTAATTTGCGACAAATATGCTACTGCGCTTACACTCCGCGAGCTTATATAGGAAGCCATAATATTGTCGACTACCCGAAAAAGCTGGTTAAATCCCTGATACAATGCCAAAGGCGCGCAAATAGAAGGTATTACGCGCGCCATTGAGCCCTTTAAGATAAACTCCCGCCGAAGGGAATCGGATCGGGAGAGTTTTATTGTTTTTTCCACAAATATTCCGTTTTCTACAGTAACTTAGACCGTTGTGCCTCTAATGAAGCATAAATAAAGGGACCGACCCCTTTAAAGTCGTCGCTTACAACAGCTTCTTTAATATAATACTCATACGAGCCGTCGCGGTAGGGATTGCCTCCCAATCCTGCAACACTGCATATTCCGCTCAGGTGAAGATTTCCATTTTCATCTTCACTCACTCTCGAAAGCAGTCCTCTGTACCCCTCACAAGCCGCCTGC
>JAKJFV010000270.1 GCA_022704725.1 Spirochaetota bacterium | reverse complement strand
AGGTCGGTGTCAATTATGCTGCTTATAAGCATACCCGAAAGAATTCCTGCTTTATATTGCTTTGCATAAAAACGAACATTATCGACAAAGGCCTCATAGGATTCAGGGCTTTCCAGAAAGCGGCTTATTTGCTCCGGAAGCTCAGCGTTTTTCAATTTATTTTTTGCAGCAGCCTCATCAAAGAGATCCGTTATGAGCTGAAAGGCCAGAGAAGGGTCGGTTATGTAGCGGGAATAGGGTTTATAAAACAAAGAACTCATACCCATAATCTCTGCTAGAGAGAGCATAATTTCATGGTTAATAATGTCAAAATCAATATTACGCGACAGTACATCCTGCAGAATAGAAAGAGACGAAGGATTTTTATACATTGTCATAGCACGAATGCCGGATAAGAGAATTTGAGGATTATTCGTTGTTCTAAGAACATCGCCTGCAGCTATTTGCCCCCTTTCATCATTCATCTTAGCAAGCGCTATCATTGCCTCTCCGGAGAGCTGATAATCCTTCGATTCAAGAGCCTTATACAAGGCCTTCCGGGCTTCGGTAACTTTAAATTTTCCAAGAATAAAAGCAGCCTTAGCAGCGGTTGTAAATAAGCCCCGCTCAAGTTCCAAAATTAAGGCGCTTATAGACTGCACATCCAGCCGTGGAACAGTTTCAAGACTGCTTAAGGCTTCATACCTCACGGAAAAGCTCGGCGATGAAAGCAGTTCTACAATATCTGCAAGGGCGACAGAGCTGCTTGTCTGCTTAAGTTCGCAAAGAAGCTTTTGCTGATTATCAAGATCGCCGCTTTTATCGAGCTTGCACAAGAGACCGAGCGCTTTAATGTCGCGGATGGAGAAAAACAGCGGAAGAGTTTTTCGAAGGGAATAACTGCCCATAGTTTTTAACTTAAGCTGATACATGATTGAGATTACAATAAGAATAATTTGAGAAAAAAAGTACAGTCTGTAGGATGTTACAGGCGGCAGCTGCAGTTCTGAAAAAAACTCAAGCACAACACCGCCGAACAATGATCCGGCTGCCCCGGTTGCTCCAAGAATAAAAAAGTAGACAATACTCAAATCCATTACAGCATTGGGGGGAACAATGCCGAAAAAATAAATCTGAGCAGCATTTTCTTCACCGGAAAAACCAAAATTAGTAATAAATCCGACAAAACATAAAAAGATAATAGTAAGAAAAACAAACCCGAACGAAGGAGCAATAAGAGCAGGAATGAGACTGAGAACACTGATTCCTGAAAAAATGAGGTACATTGGTTTTGCACCAACTCTGTCAATAAAAAGTCTTGTAACCAAGCCCATTGCCAAAGCGCCGAATGTTGAAAAAAAGGATATTAAACTTATGACACTGTCTTTTTGTTCATACACCTGTCTGCAGTACACAATTATAAAGGGTCGTATCATTCCCACACCGAATCCTATTAAACAGAAAGCGAGTAAGAAGGTGCGGAAATTTTTATCGGCAAAAGCAATACCAAAGTTCTTTGAAAAATTCCCGCCGGAAGCATCTACAGAGGCTTTCGACTTAGGCATCTTGTAAAGAATAAAGGATGCTATAAAGCCCGCAATAGTTCCTGCGAGAATTGCACCGCTGAATACGTACAAGGAAGGCAGAACACCAAGAGCTGCAGTGAGTAAAAGACCTGCAAGCAGGCCGGCACTGTTATTAATTAACGATAATCGTACCAGATAGCTGCCCCGGTCCCTCCCTGGAGCCAGCTCAGAGAGCACCGGATTATTAGCCACAAGACCAATACCCCTAAAAAAATTAAACAATAGTGCGCTTAGTAAAATGAGAAAAAGACCTGCACGGGGAATACCTGCGAGAACCAGTACTGGTATTGGAAGCATCAAAATAAGAGAAAGATTTCTCCACAGCCAGGAATCGGCATAGACCTTCATAAAATGAATTTTTTTTGCGAGAAGCCTTCCGACAGGTATTGCAAAATGAGAAAGAAAGCCGAAGGCGCTTATGAGGCCTATAATAACAGAGCTTGCTTCAAGATACATAGCGTACAGGACAAGAACATTGCCGGTGACTAATGCAAAGGAAAACGAGTTGCATGCATTAAAAAAATTGTATAACCGCCGCCCGGTACTTATCTGATACTTTGTTAAACTGCTCACGCTTTTAAACTACCACAGTTTTGGTTCATAGTCTAGAAGTCTTTTTTAGTAAGAAGTATACAGAGGAATAAACTCCATACCGGCATTTCCGTCAGCATCTTCTGCAATAACGATGAGACTGTAAAACCCGCTTGCGAGGCCGGTATATACAGCAGCATTATCTGTCACAACCGGTGCTGCAGGATTTACAGTACCGTCTGAATTAAAAAGAGTCCAGGTATAGGTGTAGGTTCCGGCAGGAGAAACAGAGGCTGTAATACTAATGCCTGCAGCGATTGAAGGTATTTCATACGATCCGTTGGTTGCGGTAATAAGACTGTCATCTGCAGGATTATGGGCAGAAATAGTTATTTCAAGGTCAGTATCGGCAATATCCGGAATGGTAAAACCAACAATATTATTGGGAATTATGGTATACGTAAACTCAGAGACAGGAGAATAAGGATACAGCTGTTTATATGCTCTAAGCTGAATACTGGTAACACCAACAGGAAAATTGTGAGCATAAACAGAGTCATCTGCTGACACCCAGTCCCCGTATTCATCACCCGCCATTTTTGTACGGTACTCAATTTTTGAATCTTCGGAGGATGATGTAAAGTTTACATCAAACCCTGAGGCAGGGTCATCAATGTAATATGTTCCGGTTTCCTCGCTGGCAGTAACGGCCGGCAGTACAGAAAGAAGCAAAGGAGTAGTATACACCGCAGCAGAACGCAGCCCGGCTGAATCTATGAGTGTTATGCCCCAGTCATAATCTTCTGCAGAATCTTTAATATAATAGTAGAAAGATAAAGCAGAATGAATAAAAGACTCAGGAAGCCCTGCCGGCCTCTGATTATACGTTTCTTCGAAAGGGTTAATTGTAACAGATCCGGATAGTGTGGTTGTTCCTGCCTTGTAATAGGTTATTTCCGCATCGGTAATATCAATATC
>JAKJFV010000026.1 GCA_022704725.1 Spirochaetota bacterium | reverse complement strand
CCCCGATATTGCGTCTTTAAGAGCCTGACCGGAAAGATCTGCAAATTGATTATCTGCAAGGTACTTAAGTTTTACCTCATGAGGCTGTCCTTCAAGACCTTCTGTAAAAGCCGGAGAAACAACAGGATCTGCAAGTTCCCATATTCCCCCTACCGGATCCTTAAAAGCACCGTCTCCGTAAATCATAACCTCTATATGTTTGCCCGTCTTTTCAAATATTTTTTTCTGAATACCGTCTACCACGGGTTTGCATTCGCGCGGAAAAAGTTTAACAGTAGTTTCGGTAGCTTTATTGCTGCCCAATAAACCGTATTGTTCATTCCAGCCGCTTCCATTAACAGATTTATTTAGTATTGCATCTAGGCTGTATACTTTTTTTGCCCCTGCTGCTTTTAAGAGCCGCTGTGTTCTTTTTCTTGAATGAATGTCGCAGCACAAAACATTCTGTGTATAGGGAAGAATTGCTCTGCAGTCATTTGCAAGAATAATTTCTGCTTCACAGCCGGTTTCGCGTATTAATTCTTTATAATATTCAATGTAATCAACGCCGGTAAACTGATGTTTAACAAAGCCGAACAGCTGGCGGTATTTCTTTTCTGATAATACATCGTTCCACGGATTTACCCCTTTTTGATCAAGCAGATCAAGGTCTACCAGCTGGTTTCCGACCTCATCTGAAGGATAGCTGAGCATCAGATATATTTTTTTAACACCCATGGCGATGCCGCGGAGGCAGACAGCAAAACGGTTGCGGCTGAGTATTGGAAAAATAACACCAATTTCATCCGAGTCAAATTGTGAGCGGATATCCGAAGCAATATCGTCGATAGATGCGTAATTACCCTGTGCACGGGCTACTACAGCCTCTGTTACAGAGACAACATCTCTGTCCCGTATTTCAAAACCCTCATTCTTTGCCGCTGCTAATGCGCTTTCTGCAACAATATCAATTATATCATCGCCTTTTCTAATAATCGGCGCGCGAATACCTCGCGAAATGGTGCCAACCAGTCTTTCCATACTGATTTTCCTCCAGAGAAAAAAAATGATGTAACCGGAATTACACGCTATGGTACATTGATATAATAATTTGGGCAATAGGAAATTTTTACTGTATTTGCACAGTAAGTGACGTTTTCCATGCGTGAAGGGCAGTTCGCGAGTCGCGTTTCCCAAAGGCTGCAATAAGATCAAGCTTGCCATTTTTCACATATTCTGCACTTTTTACTGCAAATTCAAGTACCGTTTTTCCATCAGCTTCTTTTACAGCAGAAGAAATAAGAACATTTGATTTATTTATGCTATGTGATTTACCCTTGCCGGTTTCCTCCGTAATTGAGGTCTTACCCTTATTATCAAATGCAAAAACCATAAAAGCTCCATTCATTTTTAAGGAACCCAAACCAAGCGAAACCCAGCCTTCTGCCGGAGCTGTAATCGAGAGATAAAGAATTGCGCTGTCGGAGGAGAGGGCAATACCAATATCAGTATTTCCGGCAGCCCTTACAAGAGGATACTCTCCCGGAGCTATGATTCCGTCGCTGACAGGAGTATCCTGCCCTTTAGGAAGAACCTGTGCCGTAAGACAGAACATCATAAGCAGAGTTAGAATACCCATAACAATTTTTTTCATAGCAAATCTCCTGTTTATTTCTTTTTATAAAACTATTTTCTACCCCGGATTCTATACACTATATAGGAAACAAAACAAAACAAGGTCCAGGCAAAAAGTACAAAAGTTCCAGCCGGGTTAAAAGAAACATCAGATAATGAAGAAAGAAAAACATGAACGCAAAGTACGGCTGCGAGCAAAACTGTCATATTATGGGAAGCTCTTACCTTTGAATATGAAAGCTTAAAAGCAGAATATACTCGATCTTTAATGTTCTTTATAAATTTATTTTTTGTTATGAAAGTATTTGCAAGAAGAAGAAGAGCTGCAACAATAACCAGAAGCAGGAAAAACCAGGATGCAAGGCCTATAATAGCCTGTGCTGTTTCCAAAGAAAATCCTGCACTTTCTTTAAGAAAACGGTGGACAAGCGATAATACCAACACTATGAGAGGGACTGCGGAATGCAGTGTAAGAATTTCCTTAACTGATAAAATCCTCTGCAGCCAAACAGGTCTGGAAATAAGGAAAAGCTGCCCTGCAAGCAGAGTATACGAATAGACACCGAGTGCAATAGAAAGCGGATACACACCCCATGAGGAACCTGCACTGCTCATATATAAAAACGAAGTAAAGAAGGGGAAACAAAACCATAAAATAACAAAACCTGACTTTTTCATGCTATTGAACTCCTTATCTAGTACTATAAACTATATTCTCTCAAAATGATAGAAATTTCTTGCAATTATACTCTTTTTAGATTAGACTTATTTTATATTTTATAGAAGATGGAGTTAATTTAGTTCATGACGAAAAAAGCCGTTTTTTCAGCAATAGTAAAATTTCTAGTTCTTGCTTCATGCGTTTTAGGATTATCACTCCATAGATATTCCTCCAGCGGCGGTTTTATGCATTCAATTTATGGAGCCTTTACCGCTCAAAGTAACATTTGGATCTCATTAATCTGCATTATTTTTTTTATTATGAATGCTGCCGGAATAAAAAAAAATCGCCTGCTTTATCTTATTAAATTTATGTTTACCTCCTCCATCCTTTTAACATGGCTTGTTTTTGCAGTCCTCCTCGCCCCCATTCTCAATTCATCATACATTCTTTCTCCTTCTAATATTTTTCTTCACAGTATTACCCCCATACTTGCGATGGCAGATTTTCTTCTATTTGATAACGAATTTTCGATAAGTTTAAAATCCCTCTGGACTGTTCTCGTTATGCCTCTTATATATTTAGTTTTTGCATTTACCGTTTATGAGCAAAGCGGATCCCTTCCTACTTATTATTTTTTCCTCGACTATAAAAAACTGGGCTGGTTCACGATGACAAGCACCGGCATAGGAACCGGATTCTGGATACTCTTATTATCAGCGGTACTTTATTTGAAAGGTATAATTCTACTAATATTGAAAAACTCCGTTATTCAAGGAAACTCGGCTGCTAAAGCACTCCCGTTTCTAAAAAAACGCACAGTTACGGCAGTATCGGCCTTAACGGTAATGTTTCTATGTTCATCAGTTTCTACTATAATAAGCCTCATAATAAACTCTTAAGTTCTGCCTTTTTTTATTGCCGTGAGCCCCGTGTTTTATGATATAATCATAAACATGAGTACTTCTGAATTTAATCCCGACAGTCCTTTTATATACGGACTGGCTTTTATTGTCATTGCTTTTATTTTAGCACAGTCACTTTTTTTCCTTATTCATGCTGTGAAAAGAGCAAATGCAATTGGAATGGACAAAAGCATTGTATTACGAACAATAGGTTCTACAGCGCTTTTTACCATTGCCCCCGCGGTCTCGATTTTGCTTGGGGTCATAACCCTTGCAAAGTTTTTAGGGCTCCCGCTTCCATGGATTCGTCTAAGCGTAATCGGAGCCATTACCTATGAGCTTCCGGCAGCAACATCAACGGCACAGGCAATGGGTATATCTCTTTCTGAAACAATAACCAAGGCCGAAAACTACTCTGCAATTGTCTGGGTTATGACATTAGGGATTCTCCCCAGCGTTGTCTGTACACCGCTGCTCATAAAAAAAATTCAAAAGGGCGTACTCAATATTAAGTCTAAAGATTCGGCGTGGGGAAACATTTTTATGACGAGCCTTTTTATGGGAATGATATCGGCCTTTTCCGGCATGGTTTTTTCACGTGTTAGACAGGGGATTCCCGGTCTTTTACCTGTTGCAGTTCTTGCAGTTTCCGCCCTTGTTATGATCATCTGCGGTCTGCTCGTAAAAAAGGCAGGATGGAAATGGCTTGAAAACTATGCGCTGCCCTTTTCTATGCTCATCTCAATGACTTTTTCTGTCATTGCTGCCCCGCTATTTGTATAAAAAAAGGAAGGAATTCTATGAACTTTACTGAATATAACGAGTTAACCCACCGCCGCGGAAAAATCTGGATTTGGAGTGCAGTCTGCTTAATACTCTTTGTACCGATCGCCGTCTGTGTTAAATACAATGCATGGCCGGGCTTTCTTCCTGTTTTTAAGGGACTCCTCGGCGTCGCGCCGATCTACTGGACAGTAGGTATTATTGAAATAATTACCTTTACCCCCATGCTGGGGACAGGAGGAACATACCTTTCCTTCGTAACCGGCAATGTTACAGGACTCAAAGTTCCCGCAGCTCTTAATGCCATGGAAAGCGCCGGATACAAGGCTGAAACAGAAGAAGCAGAAATTACGTCCACCATTGCTATTGCTACAGCTTCCATTATTACAACAATCATAATATCTCTTGGCGTACTCCTCTTTGTACAGCTTAGTCCTCTATTAAATCATCCTTCGCTTAAGCCTGCCTTTGACAACATCATGCCATCTCTTTTCGGAGGACTCGGTGTTGTATACATAAGCAAAAATTGGAAAATCGCTGCAGCTCCGGTACTTTTTATGATCGCTCTTTTTATTGCGGTTCCGTCTCTTGCATCCTCTGTTGGAATTCTTGTACCGGTCGGCATTCTCATAGCGCTCGGGTTTGCAAGACTCATGTATAAAAAAGGTGTACTCTAATGATTAGTCCCGCCCTTCAAAAAAAAGCTGAAGAAGATTTATCGCTCATGATTCAGTGCAAAACGGTATCGAGCCGGAATCATGAAAAAGAAGATACACACGAGTTTGACAAATTTCATGCACTGCTCAAAAAACGGTACCCTTTGCTTTATAAAAAGCATCCGCCGTTTACTGCAGGAAGAAACGGTATTGTTTTTTACATACCCGGTACATCAAATCCGGAAGGGAAACCCGAACATCAAACAGCAAACGTTCTTATGGCACATTACGATGTAGTACCGGCAGAAGGCGAAGAATGGCAGTTTGAACCTTTTTCCGGAATAATCGACGAAGATTTTATATGGGGCCGCGGAACCCTCGATACAAAAGCTACAGTCTGTGCTGTTCTTGCAGCTGCAGAATTTAACATGCAGTCAGAATGGAAACCCGTTAACGATCTTTATCTTGCATTTTCGGGCGAAGAGGAAATTGACGGAGACAGCTGTCCATCCATAGTTTCTCTTCTGGAAGAACGAAACGTTAAAGTTTCATTTGTGCTCGATGAGGGAGGAGCCATTGTAGAAAAAGCTGTTCCTGGACAGAACAGAGGCTGCGCTATGATCGGTATTGCAGAAAAAGGAAGTGTAAGCATTTCATGCAGCATCAGCCTCGCGGGAGGTCATGCCTCAGCCCCGCCGAAACACACAACAGCTGGCTTAATAGCACAGGCTGCCTGCAGCATAGAAAAAGGCCGGTTCAAGGCTCAGTTTACAGAACCTGTACACCAGATGTTCTCTTACACAGCACCCCATTGCGCTCAGCCGTATAAATTTATTTTTTCTCACTCGCGCTTTTTTTCTCCCGTACTTAAAATTCTCAGCCCGCTTATGGGAAGCGAGTTTAATGCTCTTATGCATACAACGTGCGCATTAACCAAACTGGAAGCCTCTCCTGCATTCAACGTTATTCCGCCCTCTGCCTCCCTGGGTCTTAATTTCCGGCTGCTTGGAAAAGATTCAATCGAATCGGCAGTCAAATGGCTCGAAAAACGGTTTAGAAAACTGGAAAAAAATCTGTCCAAGAAAAAAAGCGACAACAATTCATCTTCATACGTAAATTCAAAATATCTAAAGAATATAAGCATATCGGTACTGACAGGAAGCAATCCGTCGAGGGTATCGTCTACAGACTGCAGTCAGTGGACGATGCTAACCGGGGTTATTACTTCGCAATGGCCCGATGTTTTTGTCAGTCCCTACCTCATGATGGCATGCACCGACTCGCGCCATTACGGTCGTATTACAGACAAGGTGTACCGCTTTTCTCCCATGCCCCTTTCAAAAGAGGAACGGGCAATGATTCATGGAAAAAACGAACGCATTAAAAAGGGAAACCTTCACAATGCAGTTGAATTTTATATTCAGCTCATGAATAGACTTTAGAAGAAATCTTTTTACCAGTCAATCTTTCTCATTATTGACGTAGTCTGTATCTGTGTTATAATTAAACCGGTTTACTAATTATATTAGCGAGGTTTTCATGAAAAAAATAACACTATTTATCAGTATTACTCTTATTTTATTCACATCCTGTACGCACAAAGCCGATAGCGCCTGGTGGGAGACACTACCGGGGCCGGCGTATCAGGTTTTAGTGTATTCCTTTGCAGATTCTGACGGAGACGGGTTTGGCGACCTGCAGGGATTAATATCCAAACTTGATTACCTTAACGATGGGAAACAGGAAACTGACAGCGATTTAGGAATAAGTATGCTCTGGCTTTCTCCCATTCATCCTGCAAGTTCCTACCACGGCTACGATGTCATAGACTTTACTGCAGTTTCTTCACGACTCGGCACAATGGAAGATTTTGAACAGCTTATTAAAGAATGTAAGACCAGAGGCATCCATGTAATTTTAGACATTCCTTTTAATCACACCTCACCGGAACACAGCTGGTTCAAAGCAATGATCGAAGCACCCGAGTCCAAGTACGGCTCTTTCTATCAGCGTAAAAAAGAAGGAATTACCTACGGCAGCGGCGGCATGGGGAACTTCTATAAGACAAAGGCTAAAGACGGAACAACGATAGAATATTTTGGTGCTTTTTGGAGCGGTATGCCCGATCTTAACTGCGAAAATCCCGATGTAGTAAAAGAGTTTAATAAGATTCTTTCTTTCTGGTTAAAAAAAGGTGTTTCGGGTTTCCGCTTTGACGCCGCTAAACATATTTTTGATCTTAATGAAATGCCCTCGGGTACTCCTGTGCTGCAGATGAACAAAGATTTCTGGCAGGCACTTAAAATGAATGCTCAAAAAAAATATAGAGATGTCTTTTTTATTGGAGAAGTATTATCTGAGCAGATGACAGAAATTGTTGCCTATGCTCCTGCCTTCGATTCTCTCTTTGATTTTGCTGATGCATCAGCAATGCTTTCTGCATCCTCAGGAAGTGCGGCCCATACAGCCTTTGCAAAGATAGTAAGAAATATCAGCCAGCTCACAAGCATCGGGAACTTTACACCTTCTCATCTCCTTACAAACCACGATCAGGACCGCAGCATGTCAATACTCCTGGGAAAAGAAGGGCTGTCCCTTACAGACGGAATACAGACTGGAGACAATGAAACCGGACGTTCTTTAAATTTAAAAGAAACAGCTCTAACAAAGGCAAAACTGGCAGCTTCGCTGTATCAAACCCTTCCGGGTATTCCCTTCATATATTACGGAGAAGAAATAGGTCTTACCGGAATACGGTATGAAAATGACGACATCAGCCGCCGCGATGCACTTATATGGGACAAGGGTAGTCCCTGGAATACCGCATGGCAGCCGGAAAACAAAATGCCTGCAGGACAGAATGCTCTCACAAATAGTATAGCAGCTCAAGATAAAGATGCAGGTTCTCTTCTTAATCATTATAGAAGTCTTTCTTCACTGCGCAAGTATTCTCAAGCAGTCCGCGAAGGAAATTTTTCCCGCGCTGAATGGCAAGAATTTAATACATCAGAACTTATGTCGTATTTCCGCAGCACCGGGACAGACGGACAGGATGGGGAAACAGTTCTCGTCATTCACAATACCGGAATGCGTACACTTGAACTGCCCATACCTCCGGATTACACCCTTTCTCTGCTTTGGTCAACGACAGAAGGCTTAGTAAAAAACCGGGAGCAAAAAACAATCGTGTTAATAAGTCCCGGAGAATCACTAATTTTTGAAGTACGTTAACACTGAAGAATACACACCGACAATGGCGGGAGCACTACGCAGCAATCCGGTAGTTGGCTTTGCTGCGTAACGCTGCCATCAGATTTATGGGTCTGCAGCGTAAGGATTTGATCTACTGTAAAACCATCGGGAATAATAAGAGCCTCTTTTATTGCAGCAGACAGAGGAAAGGGCAGTACTCCTTTTTGGACAGCATCATCATTGTTGATCAAAACAAGAACGGGGTCACAGTCCAGACCTCTCGTATATGCAAGAATCGAAGAATTTTGTACATCATGAAAAGCAATTGAGGATGAGGTAAGTGCTTCTTTTTTATGACGTAGATGTATAAGCGTACGGTACCAGTTTGTCATATCATCGCGCTCTTTGTCTTGTTCAATATTTTTCGGCCATAAAAAAGGAAGCCGGTATTCCGCCTCTGTTTTTCCGTTCATAGCCCGCTCGTCTCCGGCAAAAATTGACGGCATACCGGGGAAAGTCATCTGCACAGCAGCGGCAAGTTTCTGTCTGCGTACTTCCCCGCCGCAGGTGTACAAAAACCGCTCAACATCGTGGCTGTCCAAAAGGTTCATCTGAACGCTGCTCACCGGTGACGGATACCTCATAAGCATGTCGGAAAACCGCTCGCCGAATTCCTTAGCTCCTATACTGCGGTGTGCTAAAAAATCTGCACAGGCATAAGTAAACCGGTAGTTCATCGCAGAATCAAATAAATCATAGGTCTGCCAATTCTGCGCATCCTCCCAAACCTCAGCTATAAGAAGCGCATCGCTTTTTGCTGAACGTACAGCATTGCGGAATTTTCTCCAGAAGTTTTTATTCACCTCATTTGCAACATCCAGCCTCCAGCCGTCGACACCGTATTCACATATCCAGTATTTTCCCACTTCGGCAAAGTAGGATGCAGCATCGGGATCATTCAAATTAAGTTTAGGCATGCTTTTAACGTAGGCAAAACATGTGTATTCAGATTTCCAGTCCTTTACAGGAAATGTAATATCATAAAACCAGGAACGGTATGTTGATTTTTCCTGATTTTTAAGTATATCCTGCCATGCAAAAAACCCTGTTCCAGAGTGATTAAAAACACCGTCCAAAATTACACGAATACCATTATCATGCAGAACAGAAACCAGGGTTCGGAATTCTTCATCCGTACCAAAGCAGGGATCAACATGCTTGTAATCATTTGTATCGTACTTATGGTACGATACCGCTGCAAACACAGGATTTAAATAAACACAGTTAATACCCAGCCCTTTTAGCCATTGAACATTCTCTGTGATTCCTTTAAATGTTCCGCCGTGCAGTGTTTTACTTATACCAAACTCTGTATTAATTTCTCTTTCTTTTTGTCTTACGCCTTTTTCTAATGCAGCACAGGCAGCCGCAAGCCCCTTATGTTCACCCTTACCTGTTGCAAAACTGTCAGGGAAAATCTGATACATCACAGCCTTATGAGCCCATCCAGGAACATTATAGCATTCCTCCCGTAAAATAAAGGGCAGCTGATAATATCTGTTGCGGTGAGCTTTTCCGGTTGAATGGAATTCACTTTGATAATACCACAGGGTTTCTGTGCCGTCGGAAATTTTGAAAAAATAAAACATACGTTCAAAACCGGGATGAACAGATGCTTCATAATAATCAAACAAGGTTCCGCTTGCTGTTTTCTGCATGACAACCTCGGTAAGAGGGATTTCTTCCTTCGGGTAAACCCTGTTTCCAAAAAGTACAGAACAGGACTGTAAATCATTTTTAGCACTGCGGAGTCTTAGTGTTACAGAGTCTTCTCCTGTGCAGTAACAGTACTCGCTGTCAATGCGGTGATAGATCGCTTCTTTAATCATAACTTCATCCCTTTAATTTTATTGTATAAATAATTCTCTTCACTAATTGCTGCAATTAATTTTTTATTTCTGTCATCCGCAGCAGGAACTGCAAAAGATATTTTTTCCGCCTTCTTCACTATAAATCCGGAAAAAGAACAGGATCCCTCCGGAAGCAGAGTATAATCTTTTTTATAAGCCCTGCTTCCTTTTTCCTGTGCAAGACAGACAGATATTTGTAAGTGTCCAAAACTTCCTTTTTTTACCGGCCTGCTTGAAAGCGTAAAGAGTACTTTTTCTGTTGACTCTTCCGTCTTCCACACAAGAGTCAGCAACAGCTCTCCCGCTCTAAAATTGATTCGTCCGCTTTTCCAGCTTGAAGGAAAGGAAGGTGAAATAATAATGCGCCGGCTGATTAAACAGGGATGAATTCCAGCATAGGAGGTATATGCCGTCCGTGAAAACTCAGACAGGCTCCATGATTGTGAAAACGTTCCAGAAAGATGTATAGCTCCTTTATTACGATACGCATCCATATTTTCGCTCAAAGATCCGGCACAGGCGCCTGTATGCTGCTTACTGTAAGAGGGCAGCATGAGCTTTGCATGAGAAAGGCTCAGCTCATATACCGAATCCTGTTCATTAATCATACATGCGGCCTCCACAGCCGGCCCGCTGTTCCACAGCCAGATAGTTCCGTTATGATAGGAGGCATCCTTATGGTACATAGGACAGCTGTCATGGTATGGATGAAAATTTTCATGATTTTGATCGAGCGACGTTATTCCATACGGGAAGACAAGATTTTCAAAAACAGTGTGTATTGATTGTTCCCTCATTGATTCATCAATTAAATGATCTGCCTCATCGTGTAACCCTGAAAGATTCGGGACTGTCGTACAGAATAATTGATTAGGTCTTAAACTCATGTCCGGCAGTCCGTCCGGATGAAGGCAGTCTGCAATAAAAGGCGGCTTACTATATACAAAAAACCTGGAAAAATTTGCCTTAACCTTCTGTGCCGCATCATTCCACCGTTTCTCATCATTAAGGTTCCCGCAGAAAGACGCCATGCAGGAACCAAGTGTAAGGGCTGTGTACCACAAAGCCTGTATGTCGCACGCACGGTTTCCCCGGGGAGACCATGGCTCGTTGTTTTCAATTCGTGCATCCATCCAGGTATCTGCATCCCCGTGAGTTAAAAAACCAGCGGTATCGCACCGCAGTGTTCTGTCTGCTTCAAGAGCACGCTGAACAACCGGAAACATTTTTTTTAGAAAATCAATATCAGCTGTATATTGAATATACTCCCATAATTCCCGAATAAACCAGAGCGTGCCGTCTGCAGTATTATATATAACATCTGCATCACTGCGGTAGCGGTTCGGAATTTTACCGTATGATTCGCTTTCTTCATCTATATTCTGATATTCTGCAAACGATTCTATGACATTCCGGGCCTCTTCAAACTGTCCGCTTACTAAAAGAATCCCCGGCAGAGAAATAAAGGTGTCACGCCCCCAGTT
>JAKJFV010000269.1 GCA_022704725.1 Spirochaetota bacterium | reverse complement strand
GTACATCCTTGCAAAAAATAACCTTAGCGACATTACTACGTAATCTCGCTGTATTCTAACCGGCATCCGTGTCGGGTAAACGGTCGAACGATCTAGTGATCGTAAGACCGTACATCCTTGCAAGAATTAACCTTGGAAAGATTACTTCGTAATCTTTCTGCAATGATATTGCCGGTGTGGAAAATCGAAGTTTTAAAAGTGTAGGTAACATAGAGCTTCGAGGAAAAGAGCATCCGATGGAACTATTTATCATTGAATAAAGTGGCATTGGAGTTACTGCTTATGAAGTGTAATAAAAATACAGGTATTGCTCAACTGATAGGAATTATCCTTTTCTTTGTACTGTTAATTTTTCTAACTATTATAACGCTTCCGTATAGTAGTAAAATATCAGATGAAGAATTTGTGTCAGCATGCAGAGACTATGTGAGTGCTCACAGCTTCAAAGCGTGGCTCATGTTATTATCAGTTCAGATGATTCAGGTTGTCATAGCTTTTATTCCAGGGGATCCTTTTGAAATTTTAGCCGGAGCCTTATTTGGAACCTGGGGAGGGCTTGGAACCTGCTTGTTGGGCTGTGTGCTTGCATCATCGCTAGTTTTTCATCTTTCAAAAAAATTCGGCGGATCTTTATTACAAAAAATATTTGGCAAAGAACGGATTGAAAAATTTTCCTTTTTACATGACGCACGAAAATTAGAAGCCGCGATTTTTGTTGTTTTTTTAATTCCTGGTACTCCAAAAGACATGCTCACCTATGTTGCAGGTACTACTTCCATAAAACTGCATCAATTTTTACTGCTCACAAGTCTTGCACGTATACCTTCGATTGTTACATCAACTTTTCTTGGTGCCTCGATGATGAAGGCCGACTGGAAATCATCTATTATCATTTTTGCGGTAACAGTTCTCATTGGAATATTCGGTATATTTTATAGAGAGAGAATTATCAGTTTTCTAAAAACAAACAGCAAAAAAAGATATGAGCAGAAAAAAATTTCTTAGCGTTTAGTTTTGATTCGGTGAATAAAATAGGTGCTGCCGATGGACAGCTGACACAGTCCGTTAAAAAACTCAAAACATTCTTCAATTAGAACTCCATCCTTTATAAGTATCCCTCCGCCTTTCAGTATATCAATAGGCGTTGTGATACAGATTAATAAACCAAGGAATAAGAATCCGGTCATGAAGAAGATGGAGAACTTTCCATTAATGAGGTTTTCGTAAGCATCCTTTAGTATAGATGTAATTGAAAAAACTGAAATTCCTGCCCAAACAAAGCTGAGAAATAAATGCTCTGAGAGTATTTCCTTGAATTCAAAAACCGTACTAATAAAGTGGCAAAGGATCAATATTGACAGTATTGTAAACAAGGAAAACCTGAATGCTTTTCCCCGTTCTGCAATTTGTCTTTCGTCATAGTATTTTTCTTCCATATTCATGTCTCTTCCTCCGTCCAAAATAAATCATTGAGTGTTTTTCCGGTTGCCTTGCAAATTGCTGTGCAGAGTTTTAATGTCGGATTATAGTCATCACTTTCTATGAGCCCGATGGTCTGTCTTGTTACACCGACCATTAGTGCAAGGTCTTCCTGACTCAGTCCAAGTGCAATTCGCGCCATCTTAAGCCTGATATTCCCGGTTTTTTTCTCTTTCATAATAAAATTGTAATGTTTATATTGCAAAAAGACAAGTATAAAGTATAAAAAGTAAGATAAATATGGGAAAAAGGATAAAAAAATTATAAACAGGAACTGTATATGTCGCTGTTGATGAAAATGGTACTAAAATACAAGGTGTAGATGTTAAGACTCACTGTAAGATTACTGTTTATGTTGTACAAGCTTTGCTGTGATTATATCCTACAGAGTATGAGACGAATTGATTCCTTCTTCAGCCGATCTTATAGCAGTTTGTCATGATATAGGAAAAATTAGTGCATCTCTTTAAAAAATGATACAAAGTTTTCTTTCGGTTAGTGAATATGAAAGTATATCTTATCTTGATGGGGTGAATGCTGATACGCCATGCAAGGTACAAAAAAACTTTTTTCGGGTAAATCTGTATATATATTTCTGAGATTGAGGGTATGCATCATGGTTTTAAGTCATATTCATCAACTAAGAATAAAATCGTTTATGGTTGCAGATTATTGAAATCTGTTTGACTCCCACGTAAAAACGTGCGGGAGGAAACACTACAGTGCAGCATTGTCTCCACGTGGCGACAGAAGGTTTATGAAATAAGCATTATCAGTGTTTTTCTCTACGGAAGTTTAGTATATATTTCTGCTCCGTCCAATAAAATAGTGTCGCCTATAATTTGTCCCGAATGAGTGCTGCCGTCATCTTGTGAAAAGGTTAGAATATCTCCTTTTAAGTACACCGCTGCTGTATTTGGATCAGCATCAATAGCATTCCCCATTCTCATGTAATAGGTGGCTCGGTTGTCATCAATAGAAATACATCTCCATGCTGTAAAGTCGCCTATTTGTGTCTCATATTCCCAAATGGTGCCGTTTAGAAAGCTTATGTCATCACCGGGTTCCAAAGCAGCTTCAAGGGGTTGAGGGCTTTCAGTTACCTGATCGTTGCTTTGAGGTTTATTGTTTGAAGCACATGAAGCACATACAATAATTACAACAGCTAAAATAGAAAGAAAATAATTTTTTGACGGCATGGCATCTCCCTTGGATGGCTAACTCCAACATTTCTATACAATACTATAATACAAAAAGAGTGAATGTCAATGAATAGTTGATTTTGAGAGCGAAAAAGAGGCTGTGTGGTAAAATACAGCCTTTTTTTATTGATATAATCGTCTGAGTTATTTATACTGTTCTGTATGAAACCCTTAGTAAATACCTCGGATCTTAGTTCTGCCTGGCAAAAGTATAGTGTGCACAACAGCGCTGTTGATGTACAGCTGCTTTTTAAAAACCTTCTTTTTATACTTGATTGCGACAGTGAAAACCGGTTTTATTTTTATATAACAAATACATCACAAAGACGAATTTCGTATAAATTGTTTTTATCAGATTATAGAGCTCTGTCCCCATCTATAGATTCTTCCTTTTACAGGTTT
>JAKJFV010000268.1:324-3091 GCA_022704725.1 Spirochaetota bacterium | reverse complement strand
CTGAGCATGTGACGAATTTTGCCAATTGCAATATCAACAAAGCTTAAAATAGGCAGGGTTGACGGATACAGTACTACGGGCAGATCCCGAGGAAAGTGCAGCCCGTAAAGAACGTGGTCATCAATTGGCGGTTTCTCAAAGAATTTATATAACACATCATTTACAGCCTGTTTGTCAAAAACATCTGTTGGAACCTGTTTAGGCAGATCGGTAACCATGGGAAAGGGAATAGCGGGGTTATTTTCAATTTCTTTATAACGTTTTGTGTAGTAGTCAATTAAATGAGATATAACAACAATTGCTTTTCTGTCGGTATCTGCGAGAATTACAAGAACTTTTCGTTCTTCTGTAAGTTTTGTAAGTTCCTTATGCAGTGTGTCATTAACGTTTGCTATATAAGGAAGCAGCTCCGGCTGTTCCTCAAGATGGTGCTGAGCATAGCGTTTTACATATTCGCAAAATTCTGCATAGTTAATGAGTGCGCTGTTTTGTTTTGATGCAAAAAAGTTTAAAATACTATTCAGATTTGTCGTTGTTGTTCCCATTTTATTCATTATATCATTAAGAGGCTAATTTCTCAATAATGGATAGAATAAATCAAAAAAAAATTGTACACTTTTACACCGTTACTAAGATTAATGGAGATTTCTATGATTTCACAAAGAGCAAAAAATTTGGATCCCTATGTTCCCGGAGAGCAGCCCAAAGACCGGGAATATATTAAATTAAATGCAAACGAGAACCCGTATGCACCCTCGGGTAAAGTTTTAGAAGCTCTTTCTCATCTTATTACACATAAACCTCTGTCATTGGCTCTGTATCCTGATCCGGATTCCAACGAACTGCGCAGTGCAATAGCCCAGTCTCTCAATGCATCTTCAGGTGTATTAGGAACAATGGGTACAATTACGCAGCAGATTGAACTTTCTATAAGCCCGGATATGGTTTTTTGCGGCAACGGATCTGACGAGGTACTGTCGGTTTTGTTTTATTCTTTTTTTAATGCTGATAAACCCCTCATCGCGCCTGAACATTCATACAGTTTTTATCCGGTCTACTGCGGATATTACGGTATTCCCTTGAATAAGATTCCTCTCAATAAGGATTTTACACTTGATACAGAATCTATGCTGAAAGCCTCACGCGAATCGTGCTGCGGTCTCATTTTTGCCAATCCCAATGCCCCTACATCGCTTGCTTTATCAGTAGAGAACATACGCAAAATGCTCGAAGGTTTTCCTTCAAATAAGGTTTTTGTGGTAGATGAAGCCTATGTCGATTTTTCTGATGAATCTGCACTATGCTTATTAAACGAGTTTAAAAACCTTGTTATTGTACGGACTTTTTCAAAATCGTTTTCCTTTGCCGGAATGAGGCTCGGCTATGCTGTTGCACATCCGGAACTCATTGAGGTAATGACCAGGGTTAAGAATTCGTTTAATCATTTTCCTGTTGATATTGCCGCCCAAACAGCAGGAATTGCTGCCTGCAAAGATACCTTGTATTATGCAGAAAATGCAAAAAAAATTATTGCACAACGGGAAAGGCTCATAGATTTTTTGAGGAAAAACGGATGGATGTGTTATGACTCAAAGACGAATTTCGTGCTTGCAAAAAAGGATGGAATAAGCGGCAAAGAAATATATGAAAAGGTTAAGACTGATGGTATTCTTCTCCGGCATTTTAATACACCTGTAATAACAGAGTATGTGCGCATCAGTATAGGAACTGAGCAGCAGATTGATAAACTTATAAAAAGCCTTGAAAAAATATGAGGGGGTATGATGAAGAGCGTCTAAAAAAGCGCCGCTCTTCATCATCTCAAGTTTGCGCTGCAAACTAAGGAGGAAATATGAGATTTTTAGTACTTTCAGATATTCACGGAGATTTAGCTTATTTGGAAACCCTGAACGAAGAATTTGTTAAGGCCGATGCCGTTCTTTTTGCAGGCGATTTTGCCCGTGTTTCTGAAGAACAAACAGGAAAGCCTGTTCTTGAGCGTCTTGTAAAAAAACATGACGTACTTTTTTCTGTACTGGGAAACTGCGATCCTGTGTCCTTTTTGGATGAGCTTGATTCGTATGATGTTTCTGTACAGGGTAATCTTGCTTTTATGGACGGACTTGCCTTTATTGGATCAGGCGGGGGTACAAAGTTTACCGGACTTACACCAAATGAACGGAGCGAGGAAGAGATTGCCTCAGATTTATCGCTTGTTACCGATTCGGGTGAAACTGATTGGAATAACTTGGTAATGATAATTCACAATCCTCCTCATAATACAAGTCTCGACAAAATATCAGCAGGGCTGCATGTAGGGTCTTCCAAGATACGTCAGATTATTGAAACAATTCAGCCGCTTGCAGTAATAACCGGTCATATTCACGAGTCTTATGGAATTGAGATGATAGGGAAAACCCTCGTAATTAATCCGGGCTCGCTTGCAGAGGGCCGGTACGGGGTGCTTGAAATTGAGAAAAAAGACGGATTATTCACGGCAAAAGCTGAACTGTTCGACATAAAGATCTAGTTATTTTACAGTTCTGCAGACACGGAATCCCATGTAATTATATGCCTCTCCAGGATCAAAGGAGTAGCGGTCTCCGCACAGTATGAATGATGCATAGGGACTCCAGCTGCCGCCGCGGCTTACTCTTTCAAACCCGAACTCGGGACCTGTAAGCCTTTCACGTCTGTTATCCTTTTGAACATAATCTGCAAACCAGTCCCAGCAGTATTCTAATACATTTCCGCTCATGTCAAATAA
>JAKJFV010000268.1:0-314 GCA_022704725.1 Spirochaetota bacterium | reverse complement strand
CCTGCCGTTCCGGCTGTTTGGGTTTTGTGAGTATTCGCACTTGTCCAGGCAATAAGGGTGTCGGAAATATCGCTGTCGGTATTGCCCTGTTCATCGACTGATCCGGAAGGCAGATCCCCCCGCTGAAACCCTGATATTGTTTTTCGTGATGCATATTCCCATTCTGCTTCTGAGGGAAGCCGGTAGCCGTCTGCATTCCAACTGCATTCAGCAAGGTCTGCAGAAGAAGCATCTGAGGAACTTCGTAGAACTTTGCCGTTTAAGGTATAACAGGGAGTTAATCCGCTTTGTTCGCTCAGCGCGTTGCACCAGAC
>JAKJFV010000267.1:319-3106 GCA_022704725.1 Spirochaetota bacterium | reverse complement strand
GGACAGGTTTTCAAGCCGGCAGCATTGCACGGATCACGGCAGAAGTTCAGGCTCTATTAAAAGATTCGTATGAAGGGCTCATGATTAATGCAGGTGTTTCGTTCGGCGCTCCTCCTTCAAATAATACAATACGAATTTACGGAGGCCCTCAAGCATCTTTTGTGTTCTTTTTAGATGAATCTTTTCAAGCCGGTTTAGGCGGTAAGGGAGGCATGGAATTTTTTGTAAATCATCTAACGGCCTCTTTTATTGAATTCGGCGGTATAGCGCCTCTGTATTCTTCCAATCCGTCAAAAAAAATGCAGTCGTTTTTTTTCTGCGGAGGCTTCAGGCTCTTTTTGTAAAAAAGTGATGGACAAGAAAATGTAAGAATATTAGAATGCTCATAAAAGACAGACTATAATAATGATCTTTCCAACGATGGTCCTCATGGGCCTTAAACGAATATTCCGGTATCCCTGGGGTTTACTCATGTCTCTCGTCATAGACCCCTTTATTCTCATCCTTAACATTTTTCTTTTTAAAACTCTTTTTTCTTATTCCGGCAAGGCTGATATTGCAGGCTACTCCTTGGAAGCAATGATCTGGTATTATGCCTGCGTGCAGTTTATATGGTATTGGATTTGGAATTTCACAGACCGCAATGTAGGGCAGAGAATTATATCAGGCGATTTTACCCTCGACCTCATCCGCCCGGTCTCGCTTTTTACCTTTGAACTTTCACGCGCTGTGAGTCTGCGTTTGTCGGGAATTGTTTTTGAATTTATTCCAAGCATAATTCTCTATTCAATTTTTGTTCCGTATCCGCTGATGAGCTTTGCAACAATTTTTCAATTCTGCATCTCGGCAGGTATTGCATTTTTTATGTTTTACGCAATGAATTTTTTCATAGGCTTATTGGGAAATTATCTACAAAATACTGATGCGCTTCAGGCTGTAAAACACATCATCATTGCAACCTTGGGCGGTTCATTAATACCGCTGGAATTTTTCCCCGATGCGCTCACCAATGTTTTAATACGGCTTCCCTTTGCCTCCTTATTTCACTGGCCCTTAAGGTTCTTCCTCGGTATGGGAAACGGGTGGGGTGAATTCCTTACTCAGTCTGTAACGAGTCTTTGCTGGCTAGGTGTATTTCTTCTTATTAATGTTCTTTTGTGGAAACGGGCGGTGCGCCGCTTTGCAGGATTCGGAGGATAGATGAAAAAAATACATAACCTGTCTTTGCCGGCAGAGGCTGTCAGCTTATTTTTCTTCAACTCGAAAATGCTTTTAGTGAGGATGATGCAGTACCGCTTTAACTTTATCATGGGGCTTCTAGTAGCATTCGGCTTTTCTGCCCTTGGTCCCCTTGCCCAGTTTCTGCTCTATTCTAACTCCAACGGATACCCCGGCTGGAATTGGGATCAAATACTTCTGTTCCAGGCGGTGCTTCTTTTAGTCAACGGTCTAACTGATATTTTGTTCGGTTCCGTGCGCGGTACTATAGATAACCTTATGGAAAGGGGGGAGTTTGACAGGATGCTTCTAAGACCCTATCCTCCCTTAATGATGCTTCTGACAAGCGGCTTCAAACCCTACGGGCTCGGTACTGTAGTAGTCGGGACTGCAGGAATGCTCTGGTCTGTTATACGGATCGGTGTACCGGCAGGGCTTACGGGTTTTGTGTTTTTCTTTATTTTCCTTTTAGCCCGAATTCTGCTACAGGCGGGAGTGCATATATTGTACTGCTTTTTTACGGTCCGCTGGATCTACCCTATGCGTCTTGGAGAAATAACTGATAAAATTCTTGCGTATGGTAATTACCCTATGGAAATTTATCCTATTGTATTGCGCACTCTTTTTACAACAGCGCTTCCTTTTGCAATTGCCTGTTACTGGCCTGCAAAGGCCTTATTGGGTCCTGTTTCATGGACTGCTTTTACCGCACTCGGCGGAACAATTCTGTTCGTACTTGTTACTGTGCTGTTATGGAATCATCAATTAAAATCGTATGTGAGCGGCGGAGGCTGATATGAATACTAACTATGTGGTTGAAACAAAGGGCTTAGGTAAGAGTTTTAAAGTTGCGTCCCGCTCAGGCGCCGGTTTCGGTGCTGCACTCAAGGCTTTTTTTAAGCCGGAATATAAAACAGTCGAAGCTGTAGTAAATGTGGACTTTAAACTTCCCGAAGGTGAAATTAGAGCACTCATTGGACCGAACGGCGCGGGAAAGTCCACCCTCATTAAAATGCTGTGCGGAGTATTACATCCGACATCAGGCGAATTAAACTGCCTTGGTGTTGAGCCGTGGAAAGAAAGGCTTGAATATGTAAGAAAGATCGGGGCAGTCTTCGGACAGAAAACTCAGCTCATGTGGGATCTTCCGGCGTCCGACAGTTTCCTGCTGAATAAAAAGATATATAAAATCTCAGAGGATACCTACAAAAGATCGCTCGAATACTTCAAGGACAAATTTGCTCTTTCGGACGTTTTAGAGCGTCCTGTCCGGAGCCTTTCTCTGGGAGAACGGATGAAGTGCGAACTCGTTGCAGCTCTTCTGCATGAGCCTGCCCTGGTGTTTTTAGATGAACCGACAATCGGTATGGATATTCTAGCAAAAGAAACAGTACGGCGCTTTGTGCATGATGTTAATAAAGACAAGAAGGTAAGTTTTATTTTAACAACTCATGATCTGGGTGATGTTGAAAACCTGTGTAAAAGAATTACGGTCATTAACAGCGGAAATATTGTATTCGACAAAAATATGGACGACCTCCGCTTTGCCTACGGCGGATCAAAACTTTT
>JAKJFV010000267.1:0-282 GCA_022704725.1 Spirochaetota bacterium | reverse complement strand
CGCTCGAAGTTAGCGAAGACGGGATGAGTGCTGTGTGGGAACTTCCGGGGCACATGGACAGCTACGGTTCTGTTATAGCCAAGTTAACAAACGAGTACCCCGTAGCAGACATTACAATAAAAAATCCGGAGATCGAAACCATCATTCACGATTTATATACTGCTAAGAAGTAAATCGGGGTTTTCTATATAGGAGCGCATGAGGTCGAGCGCCCGGCCCATATACACTCCGTCTGCGATTCTGTCGTCGAAGGTGTACCGCAGGCACAGCATGGATTTTTTT
>JAKJFV010000266.1 GCA_022704725.1 Spirochaetota bacterium | reverse complement strand
CAGATTCTAGGGTAGAGCTGAAGAAGAGGTAGAATTATTACCACAGATTTTAGGATAGAGCTGAAGGAGGATAGGAAGGAATTATTAGGATTTCAAAAAAAGTCATCTGTGTGTGCTAAGCTCAAAGAGCTTAAAGCTCGGAGAGCTTAGCACCTGTGGTTCTTCCATTCTTCATTTTAATAAAGCACATTGAAACAGGTTTGGAAATACAATTAAGTACATAGAATGGTTCAATCTGCTCATTGTTATTCCAGACCTGGTTTACGGCAGGTATTGTTATGACGAAGAAAGGGACCACAGATGAACGCAGATTATGTGGTACAGCTGAAGAAGAGGGGAAGAAAAAGGAACTGCGAATAAACGCTAATAAGGTATCCAATTTTCATCTTCTTTTTTAGCGTCCATTGGCGTTCATTAGCGGTTATCTTTCCAAGTCCGTGTACTCTGTGTCGTGCGAAGCTCGCAAGAGCTTAGAGCACCGGTGTGATCCGTGGTTTTTCTTATCTGTTTTATCTGCGGATTATAGGTAGAGCAGGGGAGCATAGAAGAGAAGAAAATAAAAATACATTTAATGATACACTAAAGGATAATCATCAGGGTTTTCAAGGCTTTCTAATTCGATATCAGCATCAAGTTCATCCCAATGTAAATTGCCGGAAAAATCTGTTGTAACATCAGCAATCTGTTTGATGCTTGCTGTTTCAAATACAGGGTAATCTTTGTAACTAATGAAATATTCTTTATTGTTTGTAAGAATCCAAATCCCGTATGGAGAGATATTTGTAACTTCTGTTTTAGTCTTAACTGCTGCCAAAGTGCTTGTTCCAGTTGTCATAAATTTCCTCCTTGCGATTGCGGACTATTTCAACAATAGCATTAACTTCTGATGCATGTAAGTTTATTACCTTTGCAACACTAATTTCAGGTTCAAGCCAGATTTTCAATTCACCATTGGAAGAAGCAGCATGAACATGTTTTCGATCTTCTTCTCTTGAGAAAAAATAAAATCTATATGGACCTTCAATAAATACTGTTGGCAATTTAGTAATCCCTCTTCTCTAATTATACCATAGAACAAAAAAATCTTATATACAAAGTACAGTGATATTCCAATCAATTTGTGCCGCCGAATGAGTCCGTTTATTTCGTGGTTTTTTATTAACCGCGTCACCTGTGGTTCCCCTAATTCTTCACTTAAATTAATCACCGTAAAACAGGATTGCAAATACAATTAAGCTCATAGAATGTTCGATGGCTCATTGTTATTCCAGTCCTGGTTTACGGCAGGCATTCTGGAGTAAGAGAAAAGGAACCACAGATGTACACCGATTATAGGGTAGAGCTGAAGGAGGATAGGAAGGAATTATTAAGATTTCAAAAAAAGTCATCTGTGTGTGCTCTAAGCTCAAAGAGCTTAAAGCACCTGTGGTTCTTCCATTCTTCATTTTAATAAAGCAAATTGAAACAGGTTTGGAAATACGAATGAGCACATAGAATAGTTCAATATGTTCATTGCTATACCCTGCCTGGTTTACGGCAGGCATTCAGGATTAAGAGAAAAGGGACCACAGATGAACGCAGATTATGGGGTAGAGCTGAAGAAGAGAAAGAATTATTACCACAGATGAACGCAGTGCCTTAAGCTCATACGAACTTCGGCGACACAGATGGAAAGGAAAACAGGAAAAATTATCTGTGTTTATCTGCGTGCACCTGTGGTTATTTATTCTCTACCGTAGTAGCTTTTTTTGTACAATTCTTTCAGCTCTGCAATGAGCGGGTAGCGGGGATTGGCCGAGGTACACTGGTCATCGAACGCCTGTTCCGCCATGTTTTCGAGGCTTGCGGTAAAGGCAGCTTCGCTGATTCCGGCATCTTTTATGCTTGCAGGAATATCGATTGCCTTTTTAAGTTTTTCAATTGCCGCTATCAGTCTTTCAACTTTTTCCTCGGGAGTTTTACCTCCAAGATTCAGATAATCTGCAATTTTAGCATAGCGCTCGACGGCTAAAGGATATTTGTACTGAGGGAAGGCTGCCTGCTTCCTTGGCGCATCAACTGCATTAAAGCGGATTACTTCGCTTATGAGGAGGGCGTTGGCAAGACCGTGGGGGAGATGGTGGGCCGCTCCGAGTTTATGCGCCATGGAATGGCAGATTCCCAAAAAAGCATTTGCAAAAGCCATACCGGCCATGGTTGCCGCGTAGTGCATTTTTTCCCGTGCCTTGGGGTTTTTGTCACCCTGACTATAGGCATCGGGAAGGTATTTAAATATCAGTCTGATAGCTTCAAGTGCCTGTCCGTTTGTAAACTCGGTTGCAAGCACCGAGACATAGGCTTCGACTGCATGAACGAGGGCATCAATACCCGAATACGCGGTAAGCCGGGGGGGCATGCTCATGACAAAGTCGGGGTCAATGATTGCCATCTCGGGAGTGAGTGCGTAGTCTGCAATAGGATACTTTGCGCCTGTCTTGTCGTCGGTAACAACGGCAAAGGGTGTTACCTCGCTTCCTGTTCCGCTTGTTGTCGGAATTGCAACAAGTATCGCCTTTGTTCCCGGCTTATCGAATTTCACAATGCGTTTACGAATATCCATAAACCTCATGGCGATCTCGCTGAACTTAATGAGCGGCTGCTCATACATGAGTCTCATAATCTTTGCAGCATCCATGGGGCTTCCGCCTCCTAAGGCAATGACAACATCGGGCTTGAAGATATTCATAATGTCGAGACCCTTGTAGATTGTTGTTAAATCCGGATCGGGCTTAACATCGGAGAAAATTTCGTGATCAATATTGAGGCTGTTAAGGATTTTTACAACAGAATCTGTAACACCCGTGTCATGAAGAAACTTGTCGGTTACGATAAAGGCTCTTTTTTTACCCTCAAGGTCCTTTAATCCTTCTGCTATTGCATTGGGCTTAAAGTATATTTTAGACGGAACCTGGAACCACAGCATATTTTCCCTCCTCTGGGCGAGTGTTTTAACATTCATAAGGTGCTTAACCCCCACATTTTCGCTGATAGCGTTACCGCCCCAGCTGCCGCAGCCGAGTGTTAATGAAGGCTCTAAGCGGAAGTTGTAGATGTCGCCGATTGCACCCTGAGAAGAAG
>JAKJFV010000265.1 GCA_022704725.1 Spirochaetota bacterium | reverse complement strand
GAGGGCGGAACAGAAGACTTCTATATAACAACAGAAGATAAAAAAGCCCTGGACAAGGTATTAGACTGTAAAGAAAAAGAGGTGAGGTTTTTGGCACCCCTGGATAATCTATTGTGGGAACGGTCTTTAATAGAGCGCATCTTTAATTTTACATACACATGGGAAGTCTACACCCCGGCGGCAAAACGGAAGTACGGCTACTACGTTCTGCCCATTTTATACGGCACCAGCCTTGCCGGGCGCTTTGAACCCGCAGCCGACAGAAAAGGGAAAAAACTCAATATTAAAAATATCTGGTATGAAAACAATTTCCATGCTGATAAAAACTTCACTGAAGCGTATGAACAAGAACTTAGCAATTTCTGTAATTTTCTAAGCGTAAAACCCCCGCTTGACGGCTCTCTTTTCTGCTGATATTATTACACAAGCTGCAGTTGTGCAGTTCATCTTCTTATCTTTTTTTGGAGGCAGTAATGTTCAAAGTACTTTATAACACATCATTTACGGGATTACTGTCTTCACAGAACCTTTACTAAACAAATCTTTTTTTAGTTAGACTTTCTCACCCCGCAGTAATCCCTTTGTTTTGTAAGCGTTACTTTAGCACACAGCTTAATACACGCTTATGGCTCAGCTTCAACATTTTGAGGCTGATTCATTCCAGCAATTTATACAAGGGTACAACTACCAACAATGAAAATAAAATTTGCAGAAGATTTTGATGAGGATCTTTTTGACAATCAGGAAACTGATGAGTTTGATTATTTTTTGAGCAGGGGCATTATTGCAGCCAAGGGTCCTGTTTTAAAGCAGGGAAAAGAAGCTTCGGTCTACTACTGCCCGGGAACGGAGCCGTCTGCACCGCCTGTGGCATTAAAAATTTACAAGGATATTGGAACGCGGAGTTTTAAGGCGGTTTCGAAGTATCTCGAAGGCAGACTAGAAGAGGCGGGCATGAGCAGGAGGGACAGGATGCACCTGATGTCGAGTCCGAGAGACCTGCACTGTTTTTGGATTCAGTCCGAATTTCACAATATGCAGCTGCTGTATGAGCAAGGACTTCCTGTTCCCCGCCCGCTGGCGGCTAACGGCATGGCTCTCGCCATGGAAATGATTATGGAAGGCGAAGAACCTGCACCGCGGTTAAAGGATGCCCGCATACCAAAAGAGGATTTACCGCGATTACAAAAAACACTACTTACAGCCATTGAAAAAATGCTTTCTCTGGATCTCATTCACGGGGATCTTTCCTGCTACAATATTTTATATGAACAGAGACGGCCGGTGATTATTGATTTTCCCCAGATGATAAATGCGCGGTACCATTCCGAGGGTAAAACTATGCTTGAGCGGGACATACGCAATGTGCTTATTTTCTGCAAGACACAGGACGCGCAGGGTAAGGCATGGAGAATGGCGGAACGTTTATGGAAAAACTATAACGGCTGCAATTTTTTTTAAGTTTTCAGATTCGTTTAAGAATGAAATAATATTCTTCGGTTAAGAAAACGAAAGACAAGAGACTGCATCTTTTGGTTACCTCCTTTTCCAGGGGATGCAGTCTTATTTTTCTACCAATCGTCTGCCGAATGAAGCCCTCCGCCGCCTCCCGGTATTACTAAAATAATTTTCATCTTTTTTTAATATACTTATATATATTTTGTTTTTCATACGTCTTATTATATGAAAGCGTATGAAAGACGAAATTGAACAAGTGTACACAGAACAGCGCAGCTCAATACTTACCTGGTTAGGGAAAAAGATTCCAAGGGAAGATGCGGAAGACATACTGCACACAGTACTGATCCGGTCCCTGCAGAATCTCGATTCTCTTTCTGGAATTAAAGATTTGACCGCGTGGTTGTGGAAATCTGTTCAAAACGGGGTGATCGATCACTGGCGGACAAAACAAAGAAGACGGAAGGCAGGTCTTGCGGATACTGCCGATCCTGATCTTTTGGATTCCGTTATTGATCAAAAAATCCGCAATGCCCCGGAACTGCTAGAAAAAGAGGAACTTGCAAAAGAACTTTCGGAAGAAATACAAAAACTTCCCGAAGAGCAAAGATTCGTCATCATTGAGCAGTGCCTTAACAATCAAACATTTTCTTCGCTTTCTAAAAAGACAGGAGTATCGGTTGAAACCCTGTCTGCACGTAAACGGTATGCAATAGAACGCTTACGGAAATCTTTAAACACTAAGGACTACATGCTGTAGTCATAGTAAGGAGTTTATTATGGAAGAAAAGAAACGTTTTTTTTGCGGTAATGGAAAAAAGAAATTTTCAGTAATAGCTATTATAGGTATGGTAATTGGAGGATTGGCCCTTGCTGTCCTGTTTGCATTCCTGTTCGGCTGGGTTGTCATGCTTTTATGGAACTGGCTCATGCCTGATATTTTCGGTCTTACAGAAATCACCTACTGGCAGGGCTGGGGCTTAGTCCTCCTGTCTCACATACTCATAAAGGGCGGATGGGGAAGCAGCAGCGGTTCAGATAAAAAGAAAAAAGACTGCGGCAGTGAAGAAGATTCCGACAATCCGTGGTATGTGATAAAAACCGAGATTAAAAAGGAAATTCAAAAAGAGATGAATAAGGTTTCTTGTCAGACTGATAATTCTACGGAACCTGAAAACAAAGAGGAAATTTAAGATTATTTTAAGAAAGAGAATTTATTGTAGTATAAACTCTCTCCAATCAGAGGCTGCACCGGTCCAGTTAAACTCCTTGATCTACGGTGCAGCCTCGCTTTATTTTAAAAATGCTTTTTTTGGAAGGCTTTCTATGTTATTGACTTTTTACTGCCGAATATGGTAGTATTTTAAAGCTGTTACAACAGCTGATCGGGCCTATAGCTCAGTTGGTTAGAGCTGCGGACTCATAATCCGTCGGTCCCTGGTTCAAGTCCAGGTGGGCCCAGTAGAAAAAGCCGTTTCACCCACAGGGTGGAGCGCCTTTTTCTATTTGAGGGGCCCACCTGGACTTGAACCGGAAGGCCCGCGCCGCGAAAGCGGCGAAAAGACGCCATGGATGGCGTCGACAGGGCCTGTAGGCGGCCCGAAAGGAGCGCACACGAAGTGCGCGACTGCAGGGAAAGGCCTGAGTGGGCCCAATCACAAGTCCTTACTAGGTGTCGAAGGT
>JAKJFV010000264.1 GCA_022704725.1 Spirochaetota bacterium | reverse complement strand
CGCTTTTTTTTACCATTTATGTTGAGGCTTTGTAATTTTAAGGAAAATGTGATATTCTTCTAAAGAAATAGTTATTTTGTGCCGATACTTTGACGAGGAGAACTATTTTTTGGAGAGCATTGTGAAAAACAACCACAAAAAAAATCTGACAATTGCAAAAAAACACCTTTTCTTCACGTTTTTTTGACGGTTTCGGTTTTAAACGTGTCTGCAGTTCCTTTTTTCAGCGGTATGGCAGGAGCAGGATTATCGTTTCAGCCGATTCCCAATGCCTTTTTACCGGAATTATACACCGATGCTTTTTTTGCCGGACAGTTTGATATTTCTCAAAATATAATATTTAGAGCAGATGTATCGGTATATACCGACAATATTCTGGGCGATAATATACTTAAAAATACGCCGGCTTATTTCAGCCTTGATGAAGTTTCAATAACTTACAGCGGCTTTTTAGGAACACTTTCTCATTATCTGTCCGCCTTTGTCGGAGAAACTGATCCAATAGGTTCCGATCTCTTTCTACGCAGACACTTCGGAATTCCAGCATTCGGTTCTAAAATTACCGAAACCCAAAGGGGTATACCGGTGCAAAGATCTATCCGATGTCAGGTATAGGCGCATCCTATGTGCTCAGACTTCCTTTTAATATGGCCTCCGGGGTATATCTTTACTATAATAAAACCAGCCTTTTACAAAATATTCCTGCAGTTCAAACAGATGAGGCTGATGAAGAACCAGCCGAAGAAGCTGCGGAGGATCCGGTTACTCCTGTTGAGCCCATTGCAGTTCAAGCGATCGATAATGAAAGCCTCAATGTAGACCTCAGATTTGCAGGCGCCTGGCCGGTAATTACCCTCGACTTTGCAGCAGGATTCACCCTTCCCTTTGAGAAAACAGATTCCAACGAACAAAAAGTAATTCTTTTAATTAGAAGAGCTGATCTGCACACTGGTATTTCGATGCTTATAGGCAGCAGCTATACTTCTTCACTTCTTTTTCAAGCAGGCTTGATTAAATTGATTTTTAATCCGAATGAAGAGGATGAAGAAAAAGTACTTGCTTTTAAAGATGTTTATATTCTCATTGAACCGCGTTTTGTAGCAAAAAATGTAGGGTTTGCCTTCTCTTTATATAATATTCCTCCCGAAGTTTCCGAACGTCTTTTCTATATTTCTAACCCCCTGGGTGTAAATGTGTCAATTTATACATCAAATATACAGATACTTGGCAAGCCGTCTCAATTTGGTGCCCACATTACACTTTCTGTTCCGGAGTCTACTATTCAGATTACTCCCGATATGCTTAATCTGCAAGTTGCCCCGTTCGGTACTATGAATATAGGCGGAGGGAAACTGGATGCGGCAGTAATGTGCAATGTTTTAGGTATTACTAATTTTGATACATTTATACAAAATACCAGATTTTCAATAGGCTATAAGGTGCAGTTATGATGAACTGGAAACAGTTCCTTGGTTCTATATTTCTCTTTTCGTTATTATCCATTGCATCCGCATTGGATTTTTCTGTTGAAACGCATTATGACACCTTTGACAGGACAAAGGAAACCGGAACTGTCGGATTTTCATTTACCCTGCAGGAACAGCTGACGAATACAACGTTCATTAATGCAAATCTTTTATATAAAAATGCAGGGCAGTATGCAGCTTACTGCACAGGAAATGTTGAAACAGGCTTCCTGGCTTTAGGCGGCGGTGTAATTTATGACATCTATAATCAAGTTATAACTCCCGGCTTAGTTGCAGACATGAAGATGAAACTTGGCAAAGCTGTCTTGATTGGCGGCTCATACTTTATAACCTTTACTCCGGAAAACATATTTAAAGACTATGCGCAGGAGGCTTCTATTTTTTGGCGTACCCAATTAATTAATACCTATCTGACATCAAAATATGAATACAGACATGTTAAGATTAATGATTTAAAAAGATTTTCTCATGGTGCAAATTTCAGCATCTTAGCTTATGATATGAATTCACCCATAAATCTAGGATTAAATTCAACTATTAAACTATACTTTGACGAAGCAGACAGTGAGTATTTTGATTTTACTATTGATGCAGGTGCCAGTTTTGAATTTGATACTAAAAAATTCGGAGCTTATTTTATAAAAGCAGGCGCCAATGTATTTACCTTTACTGCTGCTACCCAAAAGGTACCATTCAGTATAAGCATCGGCGCCCGTTTTATTGCCGAATAAAAATATTCTATAACGATAATTTAGAAAGTCTTTTTACTGCTTCAATAATATCATTCCGGTGGCCGAATGAACTAAATCTTACAAAGCTTTCACCTGCAGGACCGAATCCCGAACCCGGTGTTGTTACAACATGACACTGATCAAGTATTGCATCAAAAACATCCCAGCTTCTTCTTCCCGGAAATTTAACCCAAAGATAGGGCGCATTACCTTGTCCATATACTTCAATATTCATAGCCTTAAAATTCGGACTTTCCAAGCCTTCTTTGATCAGGCGTGCATTTTCAAGATAATAATCTGTAACTTCCCTCATTTCTTTGAGCCCTTCTGGATCCAAAGAAGCAAGACCGCCCTGCTGGGCAATATTTGAAGCCCCGTTAAAGAAGGTATTTGTCAGGCGGCTCCATACATCACGAACCTTTGTACCATCCTCAAAAACAAGATCCTGAGGAATAACAGTCCATCCTAAACGCACCCCGGTAAATCCGATTGGTTTTGAAAAGGAATTAATTTCTATTGCACAAGTTCGGGCACCTTCAATTTCAAAAATGCTCACAGGAAGATTAGAATCCCGTATAAAAGCAAAATAAGCAGCATCGAAAAGTATAATACATTCATTGGATTTTGCAAATTGTACAAGTTTTGTTAATTCTTCCCGTGAAGCTACAGCTCCGGTAGGGTTATTGGGAGAGCAAAAATAAATAAGACTGTTTTTCTTTACCTTCGAAAGATCGGGAAAAAAATTGTTTTCTGGAATACAGCTCATATAGGTAATATCAGAATAGCCATTTACTCCTGCCGGACTTTTACCTGCTGCTCCAACCATGACTGATCCGTCGACATACACAGGATAGGCAGGGTCCTGAACGGCAACCGATACATCTGAACCAAACATCTGCTGAAGTCTTCCAACGTCGCATTTTGCACC
>JAKJFV010000263.1 GCA_022704725.1 Spirochaetota bacterium | reverse complement strand
GCACCTAGGAGGTGAACATTGATTACAAGATAGATACTACCACTGAAAGACTTCATAGTACAGGGGGAATTGCCCTAGTGGGGAAAATTCTTGAAAGAATTGGTTTTGGAGAGGAAAAAGGTTGTGACACTCCAAGGTATCCTCATATACTAAAATCCATAATCGGATTATTAGCACAAGGACGTACCCGTTTTGAAGAAATATCCCTGTTCCGAAATGATACATTTTTTAGGGATAGTTTAAACCTGGAATATGTCCCTGCAAAAGAGACGGTTCGCCTGTACCTTGAGCGCATGATTCCTAAACAGAAATCTGTTAATTCAATAATTGAAGAGGCCAGTGTGAGGCTTTTACAATCATGCAAGTTTACTTCCATTGAGATAGAAGACAGAAACTATCTTCCTGTCGACATTGACACATCACCACTGGATAATTCAAAAAGCAAAAAAGAAGGCGTCAGCCGAACGTACAAACAATACGATGGGTATCATCCCATTTTTAGCTATATCGGTCGGGAAGGATATATGCTGGATTGCGAACTCAGGGAAGGCAAACAGCACTGTCAAAATGGTACACCAGAATTTCTTAAGCATACTATACATATGATTTCACAGTTGCATATATATGCCCCGCTACTCTTTCGTTTAGATGGTGGTAATGATTCCAAAGCTATTTTAAAGCTATTGGAAGAACGTAAACATTTTTTCATTGTAAAGCGAAATCTTCGTAAAGAACTTCCAGAATACTGGTTATCAGTAGCACATGCACAAGGAACAATAACGTATCAGGACGCTTCAAAAACTGTGTATACCGGGATCCATACAGGAAAGAATCCTGCTGGTGATGAATCATTTCCCGCACTTGATATTATTTTTCAGGTAACTGAGAAACGTATTGCCAGCGATGGGACCCCCTGCTTTTTCCAGAAATAACTACGGAAACCTTCTGGACGAACATGTATGAAAGCCCTGAGAGGATAATCGATTTATATCACGACCATGGTACTTCCGAGCAATTTCACAGTGAGTTAAAGACGGATATGAATGTCGAACGCCTTCCTTCCGGAAAATTCGCAGTTAATGCGATGCTTCTGAAGTTAGCTATGGTGGCTTTTAATATTTTACGTTTTATTGGTCAAACAGCTATTTCTTTGAAAACGGATCTTCCGTATAAAACCCTGGCTAAAAGAAAACGTTTGAGAAAAGTGATAGATGACCTCATCCGGGTGGCAGTTAAAGTGATTCAACATGCCCGAAAATCGATTATAAAGGTATGGGATAAAGATCCATGGCTATCTTGTTTTAGAAAAGTATATATTGCCTGCTGCAATATCTAAGATTAATTGGGGAATAAGATTTTACAGGATAGCTATGCTCATTTCTTTTTACCATTGAAGAAATCTTACCAATAAGAACGTACATCTGTTATTTCTTATTGCCTTAAGTTTTTTCTGCTTCTAAAATAGAATTCCTTGTTAAAAAAATGACGTTTTTCCCAGACTTCCAAAATTTTTAGCTTAAGCTATACGGATTCAGGTATTATATACATAACATTTTATTTCACTACTATTGTTAAACTAAAAACTTCTGTATTCCTAAGCATCTTTAATTACATCTTTAATGTTCCAGCGAGGAACATTTCTATCGTTTCCCAGGGACGTCGACCCTGGTTCCTATAACCAAGGTGCGGCCTCTCATAGTTATACTCTTGTAGCCATTTGTCTAGAGACAGTGTCCAGTCTTGTTCGCAATTTGAAGTAAAGAAAATCATTGGATTACCATTTTGTCATGCTGCCATATTTAATAACGCTTGTTGTTTAGCAAGCGATTCTGCCTTTATATAGCTCCTACCAGTCTGCCAGTCTTCTTCATATTCCATGAGATACGAGCAGATCAATCGCATATATGAATTAACGCTTGGGAATATTCCAATTACTCTCGACCGTCTCCTGATTTCTTTGTTCAACCGTTCAAGGGTATTCGTCGAAGAAATCTTCCGTGCGTCGATTTCTGGAAAACCATAGAACTGCAGTGAGTCCTCTAGCCCATCTTCAAGAACTGCAATTGCCTCCGGAAGAGTATCGCCATACTGCTCAATTATTTCCCGGCAATACGCAATTGCGGTTTCTCGGTCTGGTTGTAGCCATATCTGCTTAAGCCTATTTGCAAACGATTCTTTGTCTTTATGCGAAACTTTAGCGAGGATGTTTCGCATGAAATGAACCTTACACCGCTGCCAGGACGCACCGAGGAATTCCTTCTGAATTGCGTTCTGAAGACCCCTATGGGCATCAGAAACACACAGCCATACTTTCTTTAATCCTCGGTCTTTCAATGATGCAAAAAGGGATACGTAATTCTCTTCAGACTCCTCATTAAAGGGCTCTACAGCCAGTATTTGCGGCAAGCCCTGAAGGTTGACACCCTTAACAACCATTATGGCTTTATTCTGGCAACGGTCATGATCTCGTATCTTTTCATACAGCGCGTCTATCCAGAGCACCGGGTATTCTTCTTCAAGAGGTCGTGTTCTGAACTCAGTGACCATGTCATCCAGTCCTTTGCTGATTTCACTTACCTGGGAAGCACTGATATGTTCGATCCCCAGGCTTTTTGCAAGACGGTCTATTTTTCGTGTGGAAATACCGTTTATCCAGGCTTCCTGAACTACCTCGATAAGGGCTTGCTCACTTCGTCGTTTCTCAGTAACGAAAAACGGTATATATCCGCCTTCCCGAAGTTTCGGGATAAGCAGATACATGGTGCCCAATCTAGTATCAAAACGGCGCAGCCGTGTGCCGCAACGGTAGGTCTTTCGCTCTGAACTGTGAACACCCTTTTGGGCATTTGTCTTTTTGGATACTTCGATTTCCATGAGCTGCTCGGTTATCCATTGCATCATGGAGAACAGCGGATCCGGTTCCGCTATGAAATCCAATAGCTTATTTTCAAAGAACGTGCTATCTTTGGTCTTGGTCATTGGTTGTCTCCTTTGTGTTTGTTTTAGCAATAACATTCTGGAGCTTCCAATGACCTTTTTCAACTACCAAATTGCGAACTAGATACTACACTATCGGTGAGAGGGCATCCATGAAATTCTTTTCCACAACATCCTTTTCAAAGAAAGTATTCTCAATCCATGGAGATTTCACTTCAATT
>JAKJFV010000262.1 GCA_022704725.1 Spirochaetota bacterium | reverse complement strand
TTATCCCTGACCGATACTCCGGGCTTCGGACAAAAAGCGGCAGAACCTGCATTCAAGGACCAGTTTACAGGAAAATCTGCTGATGACAACTTTGCTCTAGGTGATGACATTGATGCAATATCGGGCTCGACAATAACAACAAAGGGAGTTATTGCAATCATCTCAAGCGCTGTTGAAAGCGGCCTTGCGGCAATACATAACGGGGGAAGCAACTAATGAACAAATATTGGACTCTGTTTAAAAACGGCCTCATGAGGGAAAATCCCCTTCTGGTATTAATGATCGGACTTTGTTCATCCCTGGCTGTAACGACAAAATTTGAAAACGGCTTAGGCATGGGACTCGCATTAACCTTTGTTCTTTTTATGAGCGAAGTACTTATCAGTTTGTTACGAAAACTGATACCCGATTCCATCCGTATTCCTGTTTTTATTATTATAATTGCGACATTCGTCACTATTGTAGATCTCCTGATGAAAGCGTATATGACCGAACTGGCGAAGGCCCTTGGTGTTTTTATACCGCTTATAGTTGTAAACTGCATCATTATGGGGCGGGTTGAATCATTCGCCTCAAAACGAACCGTTGGAGAAGCAGCTGTTGATGCCCTGGGAATGGGAATCGGCTACCTGTGGGTATTGACCGGCATCTCAATTGTCCGTGAACTACTGGGAAGCGGAACATTCATAGGCATGACCGTCTTAAGCGAAGAGTACACCATCGCCTTTTTTTCACGGGCTCCGGGAGGATTCTTTGTATTTGCAATGTTCATTGCAGCAAGCAGGGCCTTCCGTCTGATGGCAGAAAAAAAAGCCTGTGCTGTTCAGATGAAGAACACACTGCTCACTGAAGGAGAACAAAAATGAACGAGTACGTAAAAATATTCTTATCTTCCATGCTCATTGATAATGTAGTCTTCATTCAGTTTTTAGCACTGTGTCCCTTTATTGGAATGACTACTGATGTTCAAAAAGCAAACGGCATGGGTGTAGCAACATCCTTTGTTATGGTTCTTGCAACTGCAGTAACGTATCCTCTGTATAATTTTATTCTGCTCCCCCTTGGTCTTGAATTTTTACAGACACTCACCTTTATTCTAGTAATCGCATCTCTTGTACAGCTTGTTGAGTTCTATCTTAAAAAATCGGCCCCGGCCTTGTACAGCTCAATGGGTGTGTATTTGGCGCTCATAACAACAAACTGTGCCATACTTGCAGTTACACTCAACTGCATAAGCAAATCCTACTCGTTTACAGAATCCATCGTGTATTCATTAGGCAGCGCTGCAGGTTTTATAATCGCTATGGTTCTCATGGCAGGAATCCGCGACAGAATACGGCTGGCCAAAATTCCGGCCTTTGTGAAGGGAACTCCTGTTCTTTTTGTTGCAGCGGGTCTATTATCAATGGCATTTGCAGGCTTTTCGGGCCTCATAAAGTAAAGGAAGATATATGACAGTTATTTTATATACATTGGCAGTATCAGCGTCTCTTGCACTGATTCTCGGGTTTTTACTCGGATTTTTTAAGAAAATCTTTTTTGTGGAAACCGACCCTACTGTAGCAAAAATTAGAGAAAGCCTTCCAGGTGCAAACTGCGGCGGCTGCGGATACCCGGGCTGTGACGGATTTGCACAGGCAGTAGCAGCCGGCGAAGCCCCGGCAACAGGATGTACTGCCGGCGGCAGAGAGACAGCAGAAAAGGTATGTGCTGTGATGGGAGTCGCAGGAAATATTGTTGAAACTGTCGCTGTTCTTGCCTGCCAGGGAAGTAAAGATCATGCTGTCCCTAAGGGTTTTTACAGCGGTGTACAGACCTGCCGTGCTGCAAAACTGAGTACAAACAGCATTAAAATGTGCGCATGGGCGTGTCAGGGGCTCGGCGACTGTGTTGCTGTATGCCGGTTTGATGCACTTCATATGGGCGATGACGGTCTTCCTCATGTAGATGAAGAAAAATGCACCGGATGCGGAATGTGCATTACAGAATGCCCTCAAAATCTTTTAGTACATTTTAATAAGACAGACAAGGGCGCCTTTGCCCGCTGTAATAACAGAAATCCGAATAAACCCCAGATCCTTAAAGGATGCAAGGTAGGGTGCATTAAGTGCGGTAAATGCGAAAAAGCCTGCCAGGTAGACGCTATTCACCTGGTGAACGGTATACCGGTTGTAGATTATGAAAAATGCAATTCATGCGGCGACTGTGTTGCAGCATGTCCGACTAATGTTTTATACTTACGCTGATAATTGCCTTATGCTAAACTGAATAAAAGAGCTGTCGGAAAACATCCGGCAGCTTTTTTTATACTTTTTCACTGACAAAATGCTATTACTTGACAGATTTTCTGTTATAACGCATTATAGAATAATGGCAAACGAAAACGATACCGGCGAAAATTTCTTTCAAAAAATTATTTCTGCAATCTTCGGTTCCGCTGACCCGGAAGTTGAAAAACGCCGGCTCCTTAAGTCTATAGCAAAGGAATTATCTCACAGTAAATATAAGTTTTATAAATTTCCTTCAGAAGAAGCACTCCCTGCACTTGCTAAATTTTTTCATGACTTGTATAAAATAATAGGTCCTGCCCAGTTAATGTTTCAAAGCAGTCAAAACCCTAATACTTTTAAATTTGCAGTAATTGATTTTATGCTGAACGAAAAACAAAAACAAATGGTAGAACTTTTAACAGAAGAATCAATACTTGAACAATCAAAAACCATACCCATCACAGATTTAAAAGCAAAAATAAATGATAATTTAACATCTCTTTCCAATGAATTTGATATTGAAAAAATCCAGAAAATTGACCGTTTGTATTCAAAACTCATGCTTTTTAGTGCTTTCTGCACCTTTGATTATTATTTTCTCTTAAAGAAATTTGATTCAAATCTGCATGAGCGCGACTTTAACTATATACCGCGCTTTGAGGCTATACGGGGTGAGTACATAGCAGATGACCTTAAAGACTTTATTACAGTTGCATGGTCGCTGCCTCTCTCGGATGACTGGAGCGACATGATGGCTCTGCTCAGGGATTTAAAAGGGGTTGAACCAGTAGCAGCAGGCGTATGGGCAAAGGCGGTACTAAAACTCCGCGATATGCAGAACTCTCAAATCTTTGAAAAAGTTATTCAGCTTATAACCCATGACCCCTCTTA
>JAKJFV010000261.1 GCA_022704725.1 Spirochaetota bacterium | reverse complement strand
CCATAATCCGGGCATTTTTTTCTGCAGCCATTGAAGGATCCTCATCGCTTGTCACAACAGCAAGGGTTATATTTGCCGCATCAGACTGCATTTTTACGATTCCATTCCCGCTGACACGTAATGTGTTGTAGTCATCTTTATTTCCGGCAGCGTATACGCACAATAATGCACCTGCTGTAATTAAAAAAATACTTAAAATAAATTTCTTCATAATCTTCCTCGGTTTAGTGTAGTATATTATAAGATAACAACTATATGTAGCAAAGGAAACAGGTAAAGGAATTATTTAGCTTGTAAAAAAACATTCTATATAATATAATTGTAATTGTATAATAAAAAGAGGAATCCGTATGAAACTTAAAACCAAAATTTCGCTGTTATTTATTATTGTATCTGTATTGCCTTTAATTATTGTAATTTCTCTAACAGCATTTCTAAATGCAAATGAAAACTTTAAGTCACAGCAGAACTTTTTAGAGGAATATGCGCTGTCTTCAGCAAATTCTCTTGAGAGCTTTTTTAAGGAAAAATCAACTCTCATCAATACCTATGCACAGCTTTATAATAACGGTATGACAAATTGGGAAGACTACCACGAAGTTGTCCAAATAGCTGTAGAAGAAAAGATATTTGAAAAAGTAATTTTAGCAATGAAAGACGGAACTTATTATAATACCGGAGGGGGGAACCCGAATTTCGGCGGTAAGCAGACCTCAAATAATGCAAGTCCGGCGGCTTCTCTCTCTTCCATAGCAGCACGCGATTATTTTCAGTATCTTGTTACAAATAACTCCCGGGGTGAAGAACTTAAAAAAATCTCTGATCCGGTTATTTCATTAAGCAATAAGGCAAAACAGGTTCTTGTTGCCCAGACGATCTTTGATTCAGACGGTAAAGTAGCAGGCATTATTGCTGGTTCTGTGTCTTTTGGAGGTCTTGACGGATATTTGGAAAAAATAAACAGCGATCTGCATGCCCAGTTCAGTGATGACAGCCATCTTTTAATCGTATCGAATACAGGAAATTATATTTATCATTGGATTGAAGAAAAAAACATTCATGTTGAAAACGTCAACGGAAAAGAGACCTCTGTTATTTCAAATATTAAGGATGAAGATACTGCTTTTTTTGAGGCTTCAAAGGGGATGCTTGACGGAAATACTGACACGTCTACCTATATTGATCCTGTAACAGGAAATGAATATTTATATACATATCTCCCGATTACAGGAACATCATATTCTTTGGGCCTCCTTTTGCCCTCAGATGTTATTTATGAATCTCTTTACAGATTATTATGGTTGAGTGCTGTCTTTTCTATCTTTGTTGTAATTATCGTTGTTGTATTATCAACACTTTTAGGCCGTTCAATTGTTAATCCCCTGTCTCTCTTGTCGACTACATTAAAAGAAATCGCCTCTGGAGGAGGAGACTTAACGAAACGGCTCAAAGCGGCAGGAAATGACGTTGTTTCCCATATTGGACAGAATTTTAATGCTTTTTCCGAGACTTTACGATCAATGCTGCTTGAAGTTAGAAAAAATTCAGAACATCTGGACGGTGTCAGCGACAATCTTCATGAAAATATAACAAGCACAAAAACATCTTTAGAAAACATCTCCGGAAATGTAGAGAAGCTCTCTGATCATTCGGTAGACTTAAGCTCTGCTGTGGAGGAAACATCATCGACCATACATCAAATCTCTAGAAATATTGAGGGCTTGAATTCTCAAATATCAGTACAGTCCGGAAGTGTGAACGATTCATCTGCGTCAATTGAACAGATGGTTGCAAATATTCAGTCTGTTTCCAGTAATTTGAACAAGGCGAAGACAAGTTTCGGAAGCTTGAAAAAAGAGACAGATTCCGGGCGTTCAGCTGTAGAAATGGTAATAGAAAGTGTAAAACAGACCGTTTCTTTTTCGCATGAACTTCTGGAAACAAATGAAGTTATTGAGTCAATTACGAATCAGACCAATATGCTTGCAATGAATGCTGCAATAGAGGCTGCACATGCAGGAGAAGCCGGAAAGGGATTTTCGGTTGTGGCAGACGAAATACGAAAGCTTGCAGAAGATTCCTCGGAGCAGTCCAAAAGAACAAGTTCTGTGCTTAAGGCAACTGTAGATAACATAAATAAAATTCTACAGGAAGCCAATCACGCAAACGATGTTTTTGATTCAATAACTTCACAAGTAGGAACGGTACTGGGCTTTTTGGAAGAAACCAATGCCGCAATGGAGGAGCAGTCTCAGGGATCGAATCAAGTGCTTGAAGCATTAAAAAAGATTCAGAATATTACCTCGGAAATATTATCCGGCTCAACAGAAATGACAACCGGTGCCGGCATGATTATTACCGAGATGGACAGACTCCAAAAAATATCGCTTGATTTAAAAGAAAGCGCATCTGTTATGAAAGAGAATATTCAGCACATTAACACAGCAATAGGTTCTGTCAGTACTCTTTCAGATACCAATAAAGAACTTGGTACTCAGCTCTCAAAGATTACCAAGGGTTTTATTCTGTAATTAGACAGTAAAAATTCCCATGACGCCGTTCATCTTTGAGACAGCCTGATCATTCTGTTGAACGGCGTTATTAACCTTATCTACAACCTCTGTAAGTTTTCTGCAGGATATTGATGCTTCTTTAATCACGGTTGCTATTTCACGTGATGACAGTACAACATTGTTCATTGCATTATCGACACTCTTGGAATATACAGTCTGCTTTTCCGAAAGGGCTTTTATTTTATTAACCGATTCAACAAAATAAGATGTTGCTTCCATGGTTTCTTTAGCGCCTACCCTTTGTTCTTCCATTGCATTGGCAATAGTCTGAACAAGGCCCGAGGTATGATCCACATTCACTGAAATTTCTTTAAACGCATTGCCGGCACTTTGTATAGCTTCCACTCCTGCATTAATCTTGCTTACCATCTCTGTTATATGAGCATTAATTTCCTTAGCGCTCTTTGCAGAAGAAGCTGCTAAAGAACGGACTTCATCGGCTACAACCGCAAAGCCTTGTCCGGCACTGCCGGCATGGGCTGCTTCAATAGCGGCGTTCATTGAAAGAAGGTTTGTTTGCGACGCAATTTTTTGTATCACCCGGACAATATCCTGAACTTCTGCAGAAGAAGCTTGAATTTCATTTATTGCTTTTACAGCATCTCCA
>JAKJFV010000260.1 GCA_022704725.1 Spirochaetota bacterium | reverse complement strand
ATCAGCATCCTGAATCCTCTGCTGCTGAACCAATAAAGAAAGAGGCTGTCAGTACTCAAACAAAAAAAGCGGAGCCGGCAGGAAAAGAAAGATCTGATGCTTTATCTATTGCAGTGAAAAAAAGCACAGAGCCGGATTATGAAGTAAGCGGCAATCTCCCATCTGATGCAGCTGAATCAGAATCTATTAATAAAGAAATCGTAAATTCCCGTCAGGAAAAAAAATCTTCACCGGTTCATTCTGCTAATTCAGGAAGTGTGCTGCGTGTTGCGAGACCGTAATAACAAAGGCCTCCTTTAATCAGATTGCTATGCAGATGTCGGATTTACAGTCCGAACTTGTTGCAACAGAAGCAGGCTACAGAGAGAAAATTCGCACCTTATTCGAGAAACTGCCGGAATTTATAGAAGCGGTTCAAAATGGTGCAAACATCAAGGATGTTAAAGCGCAGATTAATACAGAATTCGGTGATATTTTTTCTGTGTTTGATTCCTTTGATTCAGCTTTCAAAGCTACGACTGTTAAATTCCGCTCTTCCACACAAAATTTAGGCCGAATAGCAGGTGAGTTGCAGGAAGGCGTAATGAAGATACGCATGGTTCCCATCAGTCAAATCTTTTCGAGGTTTCCCCGTGTTGTACGCGATCTTTCAAGAGATCTGGACAAAAAGATTAATCTTGTTATAGAAGGAGAAGATACCGAGCTTGATAAATCGGTTATTGAAGATCTTCTTGATCCCATAATGCATTGTGTCCGCAATTCAATAGATCATGGAATTGAGAATCCTTCTGAGCGTCTTAGAAAAGGCAAGAATGAAGAAGGAACGGTGCTTCTCAAGGCCAGCAATGAAGGAAACATGATCGTTATAGATATAATAGATGATGGTGCAGGTATAGATGTTAAGAAGGTAAGGCAAAAGGCAATAGATAAGGGTCTTATTCATCCAAATAAGATTTTGTCTGATCAGGAAGCTTTTCAGCTTATTTTTGAACCGGGCTTTTCAACTGCAAGCAGGATTACTAACGTTTCCGGCAGAGGTGTTGGTCTTGATGTAGTAAGAACTCAAATAGAAAAACTCAACGGATCTGTTATTGTTACTTCGCAGCCCGAGACAGGAACAAAATTCAGTATAAGGCTGCCTCTCACATTAGCTATCATTCAAGGTCTTCTTGTAAGAGTTGGTGTAGAGGTTTATTCAATTCCAATCGCGTCAGTTGTAGAAAGCCATAGAGTTCAAGCAAGTGAAATTAGTACAATAGATAATTATGAGGTTTTTAATGTCCGGAATGAGGTCATAAGCGTGCTTCGTTTAAGCAGACTTTTCGGAATTAAAAATGCAGATGATTCTGAATACAGCTTCATAGTCATTGTTGGAACTGCCGACAAAAAAATCGGTGTGATGGTTGATGCCCTCATAGGCGAGGAAGACGTTGTAATAAAACCGCTTCGCGACCAGTTTACAAATTCACCCGGTATAGCAGGAGCTTCAATTCTTGGAGACGGTTCTGTTTCCTTAATTATAGATGTAACGCAGCTACTGGAATTGGGTGTTAAGCAGGAATTATTTGCCCGTCAAGAACGGGAAGCATCTCTTTCGTAAGGGGTTTTTATGGATAAGACAACAGGACAACTAACATCTGTTGATACAATCGAAGATACTTCAGATGAGAGAAAAGAACGCATTGCAACAATTGATTATAAGATGGTCACCTTTTCTCTGGCTGGTAAAGATTATGCTATAGATATTATGAAGGTTAAGGAGATTGCTAAAGCAGGCCGATTTACCTTTGTTCCAAATACAGCAGGTTTTGTTCTCGGCGTCTATAATTTACGTGGAGACATTATACCAATTGTTGATTTACGCTTATTTTTCAATATACCCGTTGAAGAGAGAAAGGGCAATGAACTTGAGAATATGATAATTGTTTCTGTTGAAGAACAGACTTTCGGTGTTGTTGTTGATGCAATTGACAAGGTAGTGGGAATACAGCGTGCTTCCATACAACCCCCGCATCCTCTATTCGGCGATATAAATATTAAATATATTTATGGCGTTGTAGAAAGCAATAACAGGTTATATATTTTATTAGATATTGATAGAATTTTCGGTTTAAAACAACATACAGCAGAGAGTGAAGTAAAACCTCAAAATGATGCAGATGTAAAGGCTCCTGATGGAAGTGAAGATGATGTTCCTTCTTTACCAAAGAATCTTGTAAAAGAAGAGACAAAGAAGAATGAAGCATCTTCTGTTAAAGAGCAGACAGATTTTGATTATAATTTTGTAGTCGAAGGACTTGCCGGATTAAAGAAGTTTTATGTTACCGACATCAATGAATCATGGGTTAAATCACGCTACAATCAATGGACAAAAGAACGGGGCATTGAGAAAACTCAGCTTGTAAATGAGGAAGATGCAAATCTGTTTTTATCTTCATTCTTTTCCCCGCATACTGCATCTTTTTGGTCAAAAAGCTACGCGGAATCCATGTATAAAGCACTTCCGGAAAACAGTGCAAAGCAGATTAATGTGTGGAATCCCGGTTGCGGAAAGGGTTATGAATCCTTTTCTCTTGCCTGTCTCCTAAAGAAAAGGTACCCGGAATCGAGAATTAGAATATATGCTCATGATATTGACTTATTGAGCGTGTCTAATGCGCAGCTTTTAACTGTTCCGCCGCCCCATGATCAGGACTGGTATGCTCCTTTTTTGACAAGTACTGTCAGCGGTGAAAAAACATTCAGCGCAGAAATAAAGGAAATGATTTTTTTTGAGTATCATGACTGCGCAAACACCAGTGCAATGCCGAATGTTGATATTATCTTTTGCCGTGATGTTCTGTCTCTTATGCCTCAGGATAAACAGAATTCTGTATTTGAGGATTTCGAAGAGAAATTGAAAGGTAATGGAATAATGATTTTAGGCGCTAATGAAATTCTGACAAATCGTGTTAACTGGTCCGAGAAAGAATACGGATCAATAACGGTATATACCAAGCAATAAGAAACATGATACATGATGAAACATGTATTTAATTGATGCAGCATTTCAGAGTTGACGTATATGCTGTAATAAAAGGAGCTGAATATGAGAGTCGAGTATATTAATCCTTTCGTTGAAACCGCTTATAATATTCTAGTTGAAGTTTTAGGCGGTGATGTTCGCAGGGGTGATTTGTACC
>JAKJFV010000025.1 GCA_022704725.1 Spirochaetota bacterium | reverse complement strand
CCACCCTTTTTCAATTACCCTATGTGCAAAACGATCAAGAACCCTCATCATAACTGCAGGACTGCCGGATCTGGGCATTAGAGCATGTTCATGAGAACGAAGCATTTCTGAAACAACAGGAACATGTCTGCCTAGCTCTTCTTTAGCAACAAAACGAAGTATTTTATGAGAAAAAAATTCAAAAAGAAGAGGAATATCTAAAATACTTTGATGATTACAAATTATCAAAAATTGTTCGGGTAAATTTTCAGTATTATCCCTATATTTTATACATTTAAACTTCTTATAAACATTCAAAAGAGAGAATAAATTTGAAGAACAATACTTAACAATAATAGTAGAAAATTTGGCACTTAATTTTTTGCTTATTGGATAGAATATAATATTCAGAACAGCAAAAGGGATGAGTAAGGTGATAATACAAGCAATTGTAAGTATTGAAGTCATAGTGTCCTCCGTTTGTATACTACAGGAAAGCTTTCTTTACTTCAAGTAATTTTTTAGGATAAAAAACGTTCAATACGTGCGTAAGTTTCCTGCATAGGCTCAAAGCAGGTTTTTGTTTGTGGTACACTTTCGAGAAATTGCCGACCGTACATTTTAACCAAAATTCTTTTATCAAGAACTGTCACAACACCTCTGTCTGTACCTCTTCTAAGAAGCCTGCCGAACCCCTGTCTGAATGAAATTATAGCATCAGGCACACTCAATTCCATAAAGGAGTTTCCCCCTGCCCTTTCCAGAGCCTCACAGCGTGCTGAAAAAACAGGATCGTTCGGGACACAAAACGGAAGCTTAACAATTATGACATGAGAAAGCGATTCACCTGGAACGTCAACACCTTCCCAAAAGGAGGAAGTTGCAAAAAGCACACTTGTAGTATCTTCCTTAAATTTTTCCAAAAGACGAAACCGGTCATCTTCTCCTTGTTTCAATACCGTAATACCGTCAGATTTCAGCTCATTTCTTGCATAATCACAAGCACTCCGCAAGGATTCGTATGAGGTAAAAAGAATTAGAGCCCTTCCAGAGGAAGATTTAATATATTTAACAATCGATTCTTCAATAACTTGCTGAAAACTTGAACTGTCAGGAAGCGGAATATCTGTCGGGACAACCAGCATAACATTAGTATTATAGCGGAATGGAGACGGGAAATCTGCACAATAAAGCCGGTCCTCATCAACCAAGCCGGCACCTGATCTTTTAAGCCAGAAGTTAAATGAGTTTGATGTTCGCAGTGTGGCAGAAGTGCATACAACGGAAGATAATGGTTCAAAAACTCCGCTATTCATTGTATGAGCGATCGATAAAGGCGTCTGTACAAAAACAGGATACATTGTTTTCCCGCCTGAAGAATTCGTTTTATGAACAGATGGGGCTGTTCTTTTTTTCTCTATCCAAAAAACAGTATCTCTCCTTTCATCCCATTCATTAAAGTTTTTGCACAACGAACCAGTCCCTTCGATTCGTCTTAAAACCTGTTTGGTTTCCCATACTGCAGGCATGTCTCTATCTTCTTCACTTATACCCTCAATAATTTTTCTTATTATTCCGCAAAACTCTGCTATTTTTTTATGGAGGCTTCTCATTGAACTAAGAACATCTGAGGCTCTGCAAACAGTTGCATCGCTGAGCCTGAAAGTAGAATCATAGCCGAGCATTTCCAATGTTTTAGTTTCCAAGTCATCAATCGAATTTCTAATTTCCTCAATTCCAGCAACTATTTCACCAAGAGAATTTCCCTCTGAAGACAGTGGTTCTATTGTAAAAATTAGACCAGCCGATGATCCTCTGCGTGACCTGTATAATAAATTAAGCTGTTTTATAAACTTATATCTTGTTATAGTTTCGGAAAAAAAACTTGTTGCTGCACTTTCAATACTATGAGCCTCATCAAATACAAGCCGTCTGAACGGTGGCAATACGCCTGTTTCATCATAGCCCAGACCTGCCAGCCGTGTTTCAATATCAGCAAAAAGCAGATGATGGTTTACAATCAAAATGTCAGCATCTGCGGCTTCTTTCCTTAGCTGCATAACAAAGCATGATTCATGAAAGATGCAGCGCATTCCCATACATGCGTCTGACTCTGAGTTTATACGCTGCCAGACATTTTCGGAAGGTAAAAAAGATAAATCTGATTTATTACCGGTTATACTTTTATGTGCCCATTTTGCAATGAGTTCTAATTCGTCAGATTCTTCTGTGAATAAATCTTTTTCATGCTGAGCATCATTTAATCTGCGCTTACAGATAAAATTCTGCCGGCCTTTTAATAGAACAGTTTTCACCTCTTTTCCGGTTATTTTTTGAGCAAGCGGTATATCTTTTTCGTACAGCTGCTGCTGAAGATTAATAGTTCCCGTTGAAATGACTACCCGCTCTTTGTTATTGATGGCCCAAAAAATTGAAGGAATTAAATATGCAAAAGATTTACCAACACCGGTACCTGCTTCAAAAATACCTATGGTCTTATTATTGAAACTGTCTGATATACTCTTTAAAAGCTCAATTTGAGAATCTCTCTGCTCAAAATATTCCGACTGAGTTTCAAGCGGACCGCCTGAACTAATGTATAAAGAAAGCTCTTGAGCATTAAGCTGTTGAATAATTTTTTCTTTAACAGGTTCAACAACAACATAAACATCGGTAACATCATTATTTATAATATAAAAACCCTGGGCATTTTGAGCAGCTTTCGATGCTATTGCGAGATCTGCTTGGGACGGTTTCAAATTGCCCGATGGATGGTTGTGTATTAACACAGATACTTCAGATAGTTCTAAAGGAACAACAGGAACTGCTGTATCATGTCCGCGGGCATGAACAGTTATTGTTTTTACACAAGACGTTGAATCAATACAGCCGGTTGAGAAAATTTCGTTTCCATTAGCATTCTTAATTTCATTTCTAAGAAAGAGTATTACTTCCTGTGATAAACGACCTGCTAAATCCACCCTGACCCCATATAATAAAAAAAGACTGATTCTTAAGAATACTCTTAGAACCAGTCTTTGTACATCTCCTAGGGGAATTGAACCCCTGTTGTCGGGATGAAAACCCGATGTCCTAACCACTAGACGAAGGAGACATAAACCTTACGTTCAGCAATATAACAAATTGCAAAAAAAATGTCAATATGCTTTTAAAAACTAATTCCTATGGTTTTTGTGTTAATTCATTCCCATTCCTAACTTTGACACAAGAGTTTCCTGTAATTTTTTACAATCTTCATCACTTAATCCCAGCTGGGATGCTTTAGTTAAGTCGCTCATAGCCGATGTATAATCACCTAAATGATAATTGGCCAGTGCCTTTCTATAATAAACATGCGACTGGTACTCATTAATTTCAAGTGATTTTTCAAAATATTGGATTGCTTTCCGGTGATCATTGAGAACACTCAATACAATGCCTACATAATAATATGAACGGAAATTTTTATCATCACTTTCAGTACTTTTAATAAAATCACTTAATGCTGATTCAAAATTATTTTGCGCAAAGTATGCCATGCCTCTATGTTTATAAATAACGGATAATACAATTGTATTAGGAGCGGGTTCTGCGTTAAGAATTTGAGTGTAAATATGGACTGCTGTTGATAAATCTCCGGTATTATGTGCATGTATTGCTTCGAGAATCATATCATCAATTGTTCCATGCACATAAGGAGATGCAGTCTCCAAGTTTGCTGCACCGGGTTTAGTGTTAGAAAGTTCAATAGTATCCCTTGATAAATTATCAGCCTGTTCATAAAAAGATCCGCGTCTAAAATCAAGTTCCCGATTTAATTTATTCTGGTAATCTCGTATTTCCTGGAACACAATATCTGCTAAGCTTAAACTGGCATTCATTGAAGCTAGTTTTCTTCTCAGGGGCAAATCAAAAGGTGAAAATTCCGATTTATAGACAAGCTCATGTTCGACCTCTGCCCATGCATCCTGAAGAATTGTCCTAATTTGAATTTCACATACAAGATTCTTTGGAACATCGACTTTTTCCGATCGGAATTCTTCAGGAATATCGACAAGTATATGAATAGATTCATAGCCGAATTCCCGAAATGTCCGGTCAGCACCCTTTCTTTCTATCTCTTTAATATCAAAATTCTCAACAATTTGTTTTTCAACCGATGCAAGATCTTCCAAAAAAGCACAAATAACTCTTATACCGAGTAAATCTGTTAAAGAAGGCAGACGTTCTTCTCCTAATGCAGGAGGTCTTACTCTTAAAAGTTTTCTGTAATAGCTATTGAAATCCTTTACACGGGTTTTAAATGTCGGTTTTGAAGGCAGACTTAAATTCTTCTTGAGCTTTTGCTCAATAGTAAACAAAATTGCGGTCAATACAGGTCTGTAAAATTCATACGACTCTTTCAGCTCATCTTTGTGCGGTAATAACCGGTTATTTGATTGTGTCATACAAAAATACTATCATGGAAAGATTCTTTTGGCAATTGAAAACACTAAGAGAATTCAAATTAGACGAGGAAATAAAAAAAGAGAGCAGAAAACCTGCTCTCTTTTTTTATTAATTACGAAGCTCTAATTTATTGTTGATCCTGTTCTTCGCTAAGTGATGAAGTAAAGGCTTCTTCTTGTGCCATCTTATCTTTTTCTAAGAAACGAAGTACCTGTTTGTCGCCAAATTTTGCCATTTCATAATTCTGCTTAGCAGTTTCTTTAGCACCAATGATTCCCCAAAGATCTTCATCAGCAATGTCGCGTTCTGTTGAAAGAACAGCTTTATCAAAGATTACTTTTACATCTTTGAAGTATCCGATAAAATCACCACCATTGTGCATTGCATCACGGGTAACCTGAAAACCGATAAACTTAATAAAAGGAAGACCGCGCGGATAAATTGGAACAACACGGATTTCTCTCTGGCGAATTTCTGAAACATATTCAGGATTATTCCATTTAAGTTCTCTCCAGCCGTCAAAACCGAGATAACCCATGAAATAACGTCTTTCTACGCTATCGGTATCTTTTAATACAACATATAAAGCATGAGGAAAGTTCATTCCCATTGTTGTTACAGAAAGAGCCTTTACAGTTCCTACATTTTTAACAATACCATAGCCTTCTTCAAAGCGTGTTTTTCCGCTTGCTTTTTCTTCATCAGTCTGAGGCTGTATTTCGCCGTTATCATCGGCTGTAGCCATAGGCTCATAAGCAGGAATCTCGAAAGCGGGTTTAATGTATGCATTGGAATTAACCATTGAGCTGGGGAAAAGTATTCTTACACCCATTACATTTTTACCGGCAAACGGCACCTTAGCATTTTCCCGTACAGGTGCAGCAACGACAGTCGAGGTTGCTAAACTTACTACAGTTTTAGCAGAAGAGTTCAAGACAACTTCCCAGCTTGGCAGACTGAGCGAGGTCTTCATAAGAGCCTTCTGTTCATCTGTGAAAGTAGCACCCGCAGCAACACCGTAATTCATTACAGATCGTCTGTTCTGGGTTGGATTTCCGTTTTCATCAGCAATAATATCAGCATCCAAAATCGTAAAATCAATGATTGTTGCTTCTTCAGCAACCATAAAAGATCCAATCAGCAAAAACGCCATTACAACTAAAATGAAAGTCCTTTTCATTCAAAGCTCCTTTTTATACACGTTATGTAGCCCTGTTTATACAAGTATACGCATCATAAACGTTTTGTCAATTCTTTTTTTAAAAGAATTATCGGCCGTTTAATCCTCGTATATTTTCCTACTTCCGATGTATAAGTTTATTATATCAATATTTCTGAAATTTCGAAACACATTTTTTCTAAAAATTTCAGCTCCTTCCTTATTTTCTGAAGAACCATTACCGTCTATGTAGAAAGCTTCTTCAGATAAGCTTACATACAAAATTCCATCATTAACAAAACATGATACAACCTTCGTACCCCGGGGAAACAACAACCTGTAACGATCCCCGACAGGTCCTAAAATCATATCATCTATAAACATCCTAAGACTTGTTTCAGCATCAGCCTTTGGTAAAAACCGTGATTCAACATATAAACCTGGTTTATTCATATGCTCAAAATTCAATACATAACGGTATTTCGAATTACCGGTAAACCATAAAATGATTGAAAGCAAACTTATTGATGCAAGCAGAACTGTTAAAATGAAAATTCTTACGTCTTTCAAGGTTTTCACCAGGTCTTCAATTACTTTTTTTACTGTACTCATCGTGTCCCCGTAAAACCTCTCGACTGCTCAAAATGGGTTATAAATGCTCCCAGTCCATTATATATCCCAAGCGCTGTTTTACGCAAGTATATTTTATCATTTAATAGAGCTGCATCCTGCGAATTTGTTATAAAACCAAGTTCTACAAGTACACTAGGCATATGAGCATTTCTAACAACAAACCATTCCTCTTCCTTTATGCCTCTGTTCACCATTTGTTTTCCTATTTGTGTATCCATACCCTCAAGTATAAATTTTGCAATAAGTATGCTTTCTGTTGTATATTCCTCTTCCATCATTGAGTTTAAAATTGGAAGAAGGTCTTTATCTACTCCTGAGTCTGATAATACACTTCTTCTGTAGCCCGGGCTCAGATACCACACTTCATAACCGCCGGCTTTTTTGTCAAATGCTGCATTTGCATGAATTGATACGTAGATAACGGCTTCGTTATCCTGCAGGTTGACAGAATTTGCAATATCAACCCGCTGTTCCAGCGATAAGTATATATCAGTTGATCGGGTTAAAAGAATTTTTTTATCAGGATAGGAAGCAGATAAGAGCGAGTGCAGCTCAAGTGCGGTAGTAAGGGCAATATCTTTTTCCTGTATGGATGTTTTTTTGCCTCCAATTGTGTGAGAGGCAACTGCTCCCGGATCCTTTCCGCCGTGTCCCGGGTCAATGAGAATGGCGCCTACTCTGAAATTTGCATCATTATTCTGTGTCGAAAACAGATCTTCTGCGGCTTTTAGTAAAGAATCTGAAAAATAGAGAACATTATTACTAAATATTGGGGGATCAACAATAAGAAGATTTAAATAATCAAGAAGGACTACACTTTCTCCGGCCCTAAAGCTTATTTGATGCCCGTTTTTCTGCAAAATACCGTTTCCGGCAAGCGGATCCCAATAAACTGAGGCATTGAGATTTTTAGCCGAAACTGCAGCATTTTTGTACCCTGCAGGCACAGTATCTGCAAAAACGGAGATATAAAAAAGCGGTATAATGCAAACAAGCAAAAGTATTTTCTTCATATCAGGCTTCACCATCAAGCAAATAAAGAAGTCCCTGAAGTCCGCCTCGTAAAAAATAGCGCCAAAACTGCTCTACATTAACTATTCTTGATTTTTTATTTTCTTTTTCTGCAATAATGCAGAACTGTTCAAGCGCAAATAAAGCAGACTTATGATTCCAGTCGCATAGGTCATTGTCCCGCAGAAAATAAGGCAATAATGCACGTGCATTTTGAATAATATTCTCAATGCTGATTGTTTTTCCCTTTGATGCAGTCAACAGAGGGTCAATATCATTTTTTGATGCTTTATATGCAGAAGGCGGAAACTCTGTAAACAAGTCTTCTTCTAAAAACTCTTTTGTTGTTGGGCATCCTGCATCCAGTCTGATAATAATATTTTTAACCGCTGATTCAGCACTTTTCACAGCTTTTTCCCTATTTTCTGCACAGCTGATGATATTTCCGCATTTTTCTACATTATTAACAGGAAAGCTTACAATGTCTCCGGCTTTCACTCTGGGAAAAATATTTTTAACATATGGAATATTTTTTGCTTCTTCACAGCCTGACACTGATTTTATGATTCCTGGTATAGAAATATAGGCTCTTTCGGCACTGACTGCGCGGGGTTCTTTGGGCATACCGGTAAGGGAAATTGAGGGAGCATCACCGAGAGCAATCCGTAAGGCCTGCTCTGTCAGGTTTATGCCTGATGCATAGGGGTACGTCCAGCCTGACATGTAGCCGCCGGAAAGACGTGCTGCTATTTCACCAATTTTCGGCCCGTCCTTTGTAAGTTTTACATCGCCTTTTGCAGCCCCGCAGCTTAAACCTAAGGATTTAACACCTTTTTTGAACTCTTCGAATAAAATATTTTTCTGTTCCTCTGATACTGCAGACGGCAGAGTATGCCCCATTTCTATAAAATACGGAGGATAATAAATATGTCTGTCTGCAAAACCTGTTATTGTTATAGTGCCATTGTACACAAGTGAATCTATGGAAAACTCAGGTCCGTCCATATATTCTTCGAGTATTGCTCTTTTTGATCTGGAATACGAGACGGCAGTTTTTACAGCTTCTTCTAATTCATTACCGGATCGTACCATCCTGCAGCCGCGGGCCCCCATATTATCTACAGGTTTTACCACGAGGGGAAATGGATTATGGGAAAACCCATTATTGCGGAGCAATTGGAGTATATTTTCTACATTACACGCAAAGGTATTGTCTTCGATTTCAATAAATTCGGGAGAACGTACACCGCTCTTTGCAAAACACTTTCTCATGCGTATTTTATCACTTGCGTTTAGTGCAGCTTCATAAGAATGCGAGTGTAATCCGCATACCTCGGCAATTTTTGCACATGCGGCGGAAAAATCTGTACCGGCTGTGAAAACAGCATCAATTTTTGAATTTTTCTTAAGATTAAGAGCAAATTCGCACAAAGCATCAATATTTTTTAAGTCGATGTGTGCAAACTCGTCGCATAAAGATACGCAGCAGGCATCTTTATTTCCATCTGCAGCAATAACGCGGCAGCCGAGTTCTTTAGCAGTCAAAATTGCAGGTTTCTGCATGAACCCTGCACCAAGTATAAAAACATTTCTCATACATTTTCACTATAATTTATTGGAGAATTTAATACAATAGACTTCAAAGGTGTCTCCAAGAGAAAATACTTTACTTAAGACCGTACACAAGCTGAATAATAGACTGCCCTTATGAGCGCCTGTTTTTTGTATTATAGGAAACCGCTCGCTGTGATGACCGGTACAGACAATTTTCCTTACGGTAAAACCGTATCGCTTAAGTATTTTTCTGCACTTAGGCATTTCCCACAGCGTAAAGTGATCTAAGGGACTTTGAGAAAAGAATTTTTTTGGTGAAAACCGGGCCGATACACCGGAAGCATTAGGAGTTGAAAAAGCAAAAACGCCCCCGTCATTAAGTATGCTGTGAGTTTTTTTTAGAACTGAGTCAAGCTGCTGAAAATGCTCAATTACAAACCACATAGTAAGGGCATCAAGACTTTTTACATTGAACTCTTTTTCGATATCTATTTGAGGAAACACTGCTGTGCATGAGTGGATTTTCAATACATCTGCAACATAGTCTGCCGCATCGGAAGAAATATCAGTTCCAAGAGGAATAAAACCCGCTTCCTTAACAGCTGCTAAAAAAGGACCATAGGCGCAGCCGACATCGAGTACCGTTCTGTTCGAAGATCCGTGCAGCAGTTTCTTTATTCGTGTAACCCTCAAAGATCCGTTTTGCTTAATTTGATCAAAGTCCTGCAGATACGTTTTGCCATACTGCTTCTTATATTCTTCAAAAAAATATGTTTTATTATAATTAAGCGCTCCTCCGGAAGTCCATGAGGGATAGAGTATTGAACAAGCTCTGCATCTTCTTACCGTCTTATTTTCAGTTCTGCATACGATGACATCAAAGCCGTTTTTCTTTCCACACAGCGGGCAGACATGCTCTGAACCCGTTAAAAGCGACTGAATTACCTCCGGTAATTTTTCCTTTTTTTCCTTGCAGTCTCTTTTGTATAAAGAAGCAAAATCAGGATGAGCAGGCTTCAAATTATCAGGCTTGATGAGCAGCGTAAAAAAACCCTTTGCTGTCAAGTTTTTATTTGAAAGAAAAGCAAATCCGTATTTTTTTGCAAGTGCACCGTGAAGCTTTGTTGTTTCTAATAGAATTAGTGGAATATTCAAAGAACATGTTTCAAATGCAGTCAGCCCGTAATGACTTATAACAAGATTATACTCTTTTAATCTTGCTGATAAATCCTGAACAGGCCTCATAAAACTGATAGTATTAATGAGGTGAGGCGCCTCTTTTTGAAGACGGTTTAAAAATTCCTCATTATTATTGGTAATAACATCTATTAAAAAACAGGAAAATATTTGCGAGGCAGCTTGTGCACAAGCAAGCGCTGCCTTGTAGGAAAGCGAGGCAGGATCCTCTCCCCCTATTGAGACAAGCACTTTTAAGGGAATTTTATTTGTCACTATTCTTTTTTCAGTCATTTCCGGCAGATCAAGGAGCATAATATTTTTAAGATTGCAGTCTCTTTGGCTTATAGAGGGTATAATTTCTATAAGATACTCAACTGCGTTATTTTTATTCAAACTTTCATCGACGGACACAAGAGGTCCCAGAGCGCTGAAGGTAAGAGAATCCTTTTCACTCAATTTAAAATAGTCGGTCACGACAAGACTGAATGATTTTTTTCTCTGAAAGGGCTCAACAGAGCTGATTATTTGAAAGGCTTCAATATCCTTTTTGTCAAGAGCTTTTTGAATTAGATCCTTCACTGCAGAGGAACTATCTTCTGGAATAAGAATATCGCATTTGAGCTTAGAAGCAAGAGATATCATGCGTTTGGCATGACCGGTACCAAAACCCGTTTTTGTCTGCGGAATACATAGTACCGGGTTTTGTATCCATGGTTTTTCACAGGCACTGAGGATTTGCTCTGTTCTGTAAGGATTCTTTTCAAATGAGGTTTCAGTCGTACAAGAAGAAACATAAGTAACAATCCGTATAGCTCTGCGGTAATCATCATAAGTATCTATTGTTGTTCTAAGTTCCGGATGGTTCCATTGTTGAGGAGCCGGAAGAAAGAAGCAGTTCCATACATCAGTATGATTATACAGGGCCGGTCCAACATGCTCTGTATCATAGGGATCATGTGTCAAACTTTGAGACTGTAAAAGGGATTGTGCATTGAGTATTTCTACACCGCTTCCATGAGGAAGGCCTGAATAGGTACAATAATCGCAGGAATACCCCTGTGATCGAAGCTCTGCAGCCTCGTTTAATAGGTTTTGTGCAGCATCATAAAATAAAAAAGGGTTATCGCCTGTCGCTCTTACTATCCATGTAACTTTTTGTCCATGTTTTTGCTCAATTAGACGTATCAGTGAGCAAAAACGGTCAAGTACATCGGTCCCGTTTCCTTCGAAACATTTCCATCCGTTTTTTTCAGCAAGAGGAAAAAGCTGACTATAAGATGCCTGATCTGTTGCAAGGTAGTATTCATCGCATTGTACCTTTTTCATTGCACTAAGAGTCCATTCAATACATGTTTGACCGCCCAGAGGAAGCAGAGCCTTTGAAGGAAGCCTAGTGGAACCGAGACGGCATTGAATAATTACAAGGGTCATTCTTTT
>JAKJFV010000259.1 GCA_022704725.1 Spirochaetota bacterium | reverse complement strand
CTTTGCCTCAGCCGGAAGGCCTTTCGATAACCTTTACGACCATAACCGAACTCATTTCGCCTGCTTTTACCATAGCTGTGCTGGGAGCTATTGAGTCCCTGTTGTCTGCAGCAGTGGCCGATGGAGTAACAGGAAAGAGGCACGATTCCAATACCGAATTAATAGCCCAGGGAGCAGCGAATATGGTAGTACCTTTGTTCGGAGGCATCCCCGTTACGGGAGCTATTGCCCGGACAATGACTAATATTAAAAATGGCGGACAAACCCCCATAGCCGGCATTATTCATGCGGTGGTCCTTTTGCTCATCCTTCTTTTTCTGGGCCCGCTGACAACGCACATACCCATGGCCTGCCTGGCCGGGGTGTTGATTATTGTGGCTTATAATATGAGTGAATGGAGGACATTCCACGCTTTGCTGAAAAACCCAAAGAGCGATGTGGCTGTATTGCTGACCACTTTCCTGCTGACCGTATTCTTTGACCTGACAGTTGCTATTGAACTTGGATTACTACTGGCCATGTTCCTGTTCATGAGGCGTGTAATAGAAACCTCCAGTGTTTCTGTACTCAGGGATATCGTAGACCTGAGTCACGAGAGCGATGTACATGATAAAGATGAAGTACTTATACTCCCTGAAAGGATAGAAGTCTACGAAATTGACGGGCCGTTCTTCTTTGGTATTGCAAATAAGTTTGATGAAAGCATGAGACAGGTGCGTGATAAGCCACTGGTTCGGATCATACGAATGAGAAAGGTCCCGTTTATGGATTCAACCGGTTTACATAACCTGCAAAGCTTTTTCAGAATGTCAAAAAAAGAAGGCATTCAAATTGTCCTGTCGGGGGTGAATGAAAATGTTCATAATGTATTGGATAAGAGTGGATTCTCAGAAAAGATAGGTCAGGAAAATATTTGCAGTCATATCAGCTTTGCTGTGAAAAGGGCAGAGGAAATGGCGCGCCGCTTTGAAGACCACCAGGCGGTCGTTTGAGTTGCATGTTTGTTCCTACAATGAGGGAAGCCTCGGCTAATCAAAAAAGCTTCCCTTCCCTCATTGTAGCAGCGAACGCCTACACACTCAAATAAGGCAGGCCAGGAAATAGAAAGAAAAAAAAATTTGCGTATATTAAAAAAATTGTATCTTTGCTAATGATATGATTAATCAGACAAATTGTAAGCCCAGCTCATGACAGAGTGCAAAAAAAGAGAAGACATAAGTAAGGTCACCTTGGTTGATATAGTAGAAAGTTCATTGATTGCCTATATCAAGCAGAATCAACTTCAGGTAAACGATTACCTGCCAAGCGAAACGGAACTGGCCAAGAGTCTGGGGATTGCAAGAAGTGTCTTACGTGAAGCGCTAAGCCGCTTAAAGATGTACGGATTGATTGAGTCACGTCCCCGTCACGGAATGGTTTTGCGCGAACCTTCAATCTTCTCCCCAATGAAAAAAGTGATGCAGCTGAACCTATGGGGAGAGAAAACAATGTACGATATACTGGGGCTCCGGGTCACTTTAGAACTTGGCATGGTGGATGAAATATTCAGCCATTTAAACGAAAAACATATTGAAGAGCTCACCAGGATAGTAAATGTAAGCACAGTGCTGGAGAACAATTTATATGAAGGAATAAGCGAAATTAATTTTCACTCCAAGCTATATGAAATAACCGGAAATTCTGCGTTTATTATGTTCCAGGATCTGATACACCCGGTAATTGATTTTATAAAGAGCCATTTTGAAGAATATTTTAAACCAATAAACAAACAATTGGAAGAAGAAGGTCTGATAGTTACCCACTCGGATCTGTTGACTTATCTTAAGTTCCGGGATAAGGGAGGGTTCAGGAAGTCACTGGAAAATCACTTTATGCCTTACAAGATATTCCTGCAAGAGAGAAGCAGGTAATTTTTTTTCAAATCAATTGTCAGACAAATAGGACAAATATGACCATAAAAAACAGGATTATTGTAATAGTGAACATTTTAAGCCTCTGGCTTCTGTTACCTGCCTGCTCTGGAAAAGAAACTGCTTTTATACAGAACTCACCCGGATATGATCGCCTGACAGAAAGCAAACTACTGAGCATGACCATTGTTTATGAGCAGTTTAAAGACCTGTCCCTTCTGGGAGTCATTGATAAAGTCCTGATTTTCCGTAACAATACAGATAATTCGTTGCTTTATTACAACGGACTGTCTGATAAACAAGATATTGAGGTGGATCTTGATAAAGAAACAATCAGGAGCTATCCTCTTCAAAGCGGTCTTCTGATGACCGATTCCCTGGGTAAGGGGCCGTACCTGCTATCTGTGACGAAAACGTCTCTTAAGACTGAAAGACTGCCGTATTTTCCCATAGAACTTAGCAATGCCCAAATCTCCATCATAGAAAAAAATGGGATATTGTTTCTTGCGGCATCGGCACAGGACACCCTGATGGTTTTTAGTTGGGACAGGAATGCAATGCCGGAAAAGCAGTGGAAAATCTTAACGCATACTCGTCTCGGTTCAGATAAAAGTTTTCTTATGTCTGTTCAATCCAATGGCACAGACAATTGCCTCTATGTATTTATTAAAGGAAGCGGCATTTTGTGTTATAACTTAAGATTGGATCATTGGACCAAAAAAGAGATTGATACACAACCTATAGAGCAGACTTACATCGCTTTTGGACAGGGAGCGGCTCATGTTGTTTTCCCCCATAGCGACGGGCATGCCATTTCCCTGTTCAATACCGTAACAGACACTTTTTTTGAAATGCAGATCCAGCCTACAGAGGGGGCGTTGAAGGGAGTTCAGGTTTCAGACAATCAGGTGTTAGCCGTTTATTATGATGAGTCAGACCAGTCTTTAGAACTGAGGACTTTATCTGTGGAAAAGGTAAAAAACGGTTTTTCTGCCATTGATATCATTGTTCTTGTACTCTATTTTGGAGTCCTGGTCTTTATTGGCTACTATTTTTCTAAAAGGCAAAAAAACTCAGATGATTATTTCAGGGGCGGACAAAGGATCCCATGGTGGGCTGCAGGTCTGAGTCTTTTTGGTACGGCTTTGAGTGCCATAACGTTCATGGCCATACCAGCCAAATCTTATGCCACAAACTGGAGTTATATGCTCTTTAACGGGGGTATTCTAATGGTCGCGCCCATCATTATGTTCGTGTTCATCCCTTTTTTCAGGA
>JAKJFV010000258.1 GCA_022704725.1 Spirochaetota bacterium | reverse complement strand
CCGCCACTTTGGTGATGATCTTGCGATGATCGGAGGAATCGGTTTTATTGATGGAATTCCCGTTACCGTAATCGGAAACCAGAAGGGGAGAAACCTTAAAGAAACCATCGACAGAAACGGCGGTATGGCAAACCCGGAAGGCTACAGAAAGGCCCTCCGTCTTGCAAAACAGGCCGAAAAGTTTCACCGCCCCATTATCACCTTTATTGATACACAGGGCGCATACCCCGGACTCGGAGCCGAAGAACGCGGCATCGGAGAAGCCATTGCGGTAAACTTAAGAGAGTTCAGCCAGTTAAAAACACCGGTTATCTGCGTAATTATTGGTGAAGGCGGATCGGGCGGAGCCTTGGGGATAGGCGTGGGAGACAAAATATATATGATGGAAAACGCCATCTATTCAGTAATATCTCCAGAGGGTTGTGCATCAATTTTGTTACGCGACTCATCCCGCGCAAAGGATGCCGCTGTAATGATGAAAATCACAAGCCGCGAGGTTTTAGGCCTTAAAGTTATAAACGGCGTTATAAAAGAACCTGTAGACGGAGCCCACACAGATCCAAAGGCTGCAGCAGATGCCCTTAAAACAAGAATAGTCGGAGACCTTAAAGATTTAATGAAAAGAACTCCGGCAGTCCTTGTAAAATACCGCAATAGAAAAATAAGAGAGATGGGATTTTTCTCGGAAGAGTAAACCACGAACCAAAAAAATCAAGCGGGACGGCTGTGATCATGGAAATGCAAACCTTCCATAATGTAGCACACAACCGGCCCGCTTTTTTATTTCTAATACTCTAGTTTAGAATGTACTGCCTAACAGCTGATTCAAAAATAGGTAATTATCAGTATTTATAATGCGGTTGACTATAAATTCCCCGATTCTGCAGCACCCGGTAAACCTATATCCTTTCTAAAAAACATGTCGGTAAACTGAACAGCTCCGAGTGCCTTATACGAAGATGCCCAAGCCTGTTCAAAAGTAGAACCGAAACTTGAGGCGCACAAAACGCGTCCTCCCGAAGTTTTCAGCTTGCCCTCATCATCTACCGCACCTGCAATAAAAATCTTTGCACCCTCTTTTGAGACTGTTTCATTGTCTATTGATATTTCATATCCTTTTTTATAAGACTGCGGATATCCGCCCGAAACAGCTACAGGAGCGCAGACAAAACCCTTTTTCCAGGTAAACTCGAAATCTCTCAAAGAGCCGTCTATAACGGCCCTGCACATTGCGGCAAAATCAAAATCCATGAGCGGTAATACAGCCTGAGTTTCAGGGTCTCCTAAGCGGACATTATATTCTAAAAGTTTTGGACCGTCCTTTGTGAGCATTAACCCGAAAAAGATAAATCCCCTGTAATCCATATTCTCTGCGATCATGCCATTGAGAGTAGGCTCAAGAATATTTTTATTGAAAAGTTCCAAATCTATATCTGTAACATCGCTCACAGGGGCTACAGCGCCCATACCGCCGGTATTGGGACCCTTTGCGCCGTCAAGAAGCCTTTTATGATCGCGGGCTGACACAAAAGGTTTAATACAGGCCTTGCCAGAGGAAGCACTTTCGTCAGTAACACTCACTGCCGCAAGTATAGATATTTCCACTCCCTGCAGATACTCTTCTATTACCACAACAGAACCGGCATCCCCGAGAGTTTTATCGTTCATAAAACTTTCTACAGCCTCGTGAGCAGTTTTAACATCTGCGGCTACCACAACACCCTTTCCTGCGGCCAGGCCGTCAGCTTTAATAACGATGGGAGCACCAACTTTATCTATATAAGTATGTGCTTCCTCTGCATTGGTAAAGGTTTCGCTCTTTGCACAGGCAACACCGTGCTTTTTCATGAATATTTTGGAAAGGTCTTTACTGCCCTCAAGTGCCGCTCCCTTTGTCTTAGGTCCGACAACAGGGATTCCGCAGCTCCAAAGCTGATCAGAAATGCCGGCAACAAGAGGATCCTCAGGTCCGATCACCGCAATATCAGCCTTTTCGAATACAGCAGTCTGCACCACCGCATCGATGCCCTGTAAACCTTCTGCATATTCACAGTCTACGGGGTTTATATTAATACACTTATCTTCATGGGCTGTACCGCCGTTTCCGGGAATACAAATAATCTGTGATACAAGGGGGCTTTTTGCCAAAGCCCAGCAAATGGCGTGCTCTCGGCCGCCCGAACCAATAACTGCTATTTTCATAACCTGTATTATACACAAAAAAAGGCTGATATTCTACCGTTATTGTTTTTCATACAAATCAGTATATTGCTGAGTATATGAGAGTATCAATTTTTCCAAACACAAAAAAAGCCGCTCTTAAGGCGGCTTTGTATTAGTAAAGTTCAGCTTTTCTACTCTGCTTTGGAAGGAAAGACTGTAAACTTATTCTGTATAAAAACGAAGAGAGCAACTACAACTAAAACCGCCATACCTATGAGGGAAACGGTTTGGAGACTTGCATATTGGCCGTTAAAACCTTCTGGTGATTTTAGAAATTGAAAAATACCAAAAAAGGCCCAGGCAATAGGGAGAGGGAATGCGGCATTGCGGATTTTCAGGTTTACAGCAAAAACAAGCAGTACTGCAACAATAAGCGTTATGATTGCCCATGTTTCAACAGCTAAGCCAAAACCGCTCCATTCCAGTTTTACCAGTGCTGCCGATATATTTACGACAGTCGCAATAAAAAGCCAGCCTGTGTACAAGCCGAAGGTTAAGGGCAGCAGAAAGCGTTTACCGGTCTGCATATCCTTTAACTTGAGGCAAAGAAGGGCTAAAACAATAACAAAACTTATAATGAACAAAGCCGACAACTCAACGAGGACAAAGGAAAAGGTAACTATCCAAGCAATGTTTAAGACACAGGTAATTCTAAAAAGCAGTGTTATACTGTCTATTGCTTTTTGATAATACACATCATCTTTTCTTACTATCATCACAATTATTGAAGTAATCAATAAAAAATAAAGAAGGCTCCAAATGCTGAATGTTGAGGGACTTGGGGTGATTAGTGTTAAGTACATGTCGGAAATCTCTTTTTGAGATAAACCGTTGATTATTCCCATAGCGCCTAAAGCGTTAACAGCCAGTGTAAACAGCAGAAATAACCCATTAATGGATGCCTGTGCCCTTCTGTTCATAAAACCTTCTTTAAAAAAAGACAAAGAGAAAATTTTGAGTTTTCGAATTGT
>JAKJFV010000257.1 GCA_022704725.1 Spirochaetota bacterium | reverse complement strand
GCAAACTGTAAAACCTTCATGCCCGGAAGATTAAACTCATCACGGAGCTCTGCTACTTCATCAGTTATAATGCCAAGGTCCTCGGCAATAATAGGAATACTTCCCAATTCTTTTTTAATTGCATTAAATAAGGCGCTTCCCGGTCCCTTTTTCCACTCGCCGTGTATAGCCGTTTCAGAGCCGAAAGGAATAGACCAATATGCTTCAAAACCTCTAAAGTGATCGATCCTCACATAATCTACAAGAGAAAGCATTGCCTTTATTCGTTTAATCCACCAGCTGTAGTTTTCTTTTTTCATAGCATCCCAGTCATAGAGCGGATTTCCCCATAACTGTCCGGTTGCACTAAAGTAATCTGGCGGAACCCCTGCCACAAATTTCGGGGTGCCGTTTTTTTGCAGCTGGAATAAGGGCTGGTCTGCCCAAACATCGGACGAATCAGAGGCAACAAAAATTGGAATATCGCCTACAATTTTAATATGTTTGCTGTTTGCATAAGCCTTTAGTTTTTTCCATTGAGTAAAAAAGAAAAACTGAATTACTTTATGAATCTCAATTTCTCTTTTGTGCTCTTTTTCCCATTTTTCTACGGTCTCTTGATCATGAGAGGCGAGCTTTTTCGGCCAATAAGAGCTCCACATGGCGCCGTGTATTTTTTCTTCCTGTGCTTTTGCATCATAAAATTCTTTAATGCTCATAAAAAGGGAGTATTCATTGAGCCATGTCATTTCGCTGCAGAACGAACGGTACTTCTGTGCACAATAGTCCTGATCTTTGAAAGTATGAGTATTGGCTCTGGAATGTAAGAGTGATATATAATGCTCAGCAGCTTTTTTTAAAAGCGGTATTTTCCACCATACAACTGAACCAAAGTCGACGTTTCCGCTTCTTTTAATCCATTCAGGTTCCTTTGCTTCTTCTTTGGATAGAACATCATTATCAACAAGCGCTGCTGTATCAATTAAAAGAGGATTGCCCGCAAATGTCGAAAAAGAAGCATAGGGCGAATCTCCGTATCCGGTTGGACCGATGGGCAGGATTTGCCATATGCTCTGTTTTGCGCTTTCAAGCCAGTCAATAAAATCATAGGCCTGTCTGCCTAAAGTGCCTATTCCTTCTGAACAGGGAAGGGATGTGGGGTGCAGTAATACGCCGCTTAGTCTTTCAGTTTTCATAAGCGGATTATATCATAGGCGCTGTGTCATGACAATGAACAGATATATAGGTTTATAACCGGGGATGTTTTCCCCCTTATTGAAAAAAAACGCTTCCGGAAAAAACCGGAAGCGTTTGTCTAAGACAGTATAAAGCAGATTTTATTTTTCTGCGATGAGCAGTGTTTTTGAATCAAGCTTTAAGTTTGTATCAGAAACTTTATCATTGCGGAATTTAAGAACATCCATCTGAATGGTATCGGGCTTTTGTGCAAGGTGTACAACAGCGTCAACTGTTTTTACGAGTGGTTCGGGAAGCACATTTGCAAGTGTTGAACCTTCTGTATTTGCACTGAACCAGATTATAGTTCCTGCTTCTTTTGCATAGGATTTAAATTCGGCAGCAGCTGTTTCATTAAGTTTATCAGTTTCCAGACCGTCAATAATTAATCCATCAGTTTTTATGCCGCCTTCTGCAAGAGCCTTCAATGTTTTAATAACATGAGAGGCAGAGAAGGTGTCCTGGTTAAAGTTAAGAATTACCCGTTTGCGTACAATGTCGGCTTTAACATCGGAAGCATCGTTCAGATTCTTTTTCTTTGCCATTTCGGTAAAAATATCTTCGTACCAGGTCATAACAAAATCGGACTGCTGATTAAAGGAAACGTGTACTACGTTTTTATCCTGAAAAAGCATATCAAGCCCTATTTGAACGAGAACGGATGTTTTTCCCAATCCTTTTTTGGATGTTAAAATACCAATTTCACCTGCTTGCAGGCCGCCGTTTGTTGCTTTTTCTAAAAAGCGCACGGGACTGCGGTCAATAAGTTCTTGTTTAACCATGGTCACTCCTATTTGCCTTGTTCTTTTCTGCGTTTTTCTTCGTACTCTTTGATGAGTGTTTCAGAAATGCTTGCAGGAACTTTTCCGTATTTGAGGAATTCCATAGAGAATTCTGCCTTACCCTGTGTTAGTGATCGGAGAACTGTTGAGAACCCGAACATTTCACTCAATGGAACTTCTGAATCTACACGGGAGAAGTTGTCGTCTTCTGTAGACGCTACTATTATACCACGTCTTTGGTTAATTACGGCAAAAATATTTCCCTGGAATTCAGTTGGTCCTTCAATAGAAACCTTCATGATAGGCTCAAGAATAACCGGTTTTGCTTTTAAGTAAGCTTCCCGGAAAGCACCAATAGCGGCTAACTGGAATGCAATATCGGAAGAGTCTACAGGGTGTGACTGACCGTCGTTAATAGTACATTTAACACCGACAATCGGGAATCCAATAAGAGCACCTTTTGAAAGTGAGGCTTTAAATCCCTTATCGCAGGAAGGTATGTATTCATTAGGAATAGAACCACCCTTAATTGCGTCAACGAATTCGTAGTCTTTATCTTCAAGAGGCTCCATAAATCCTGCAACACGTCCGTACTGACCGGAACCGCCTGACTGTTTTTTGTGGGTGTAGTTAAACGGAGCCTGCTGTGTAATAGATTCGCGGTAGGCTACCTGAGGCATTCCTGTATCTACTTCGCACTTATATTCGCGCTTCATACGCTCAATATAAACTTCGAGGTGGAGCTCACCCATTCCTTTGATGATTGTTTCATTTGATTCAGGATCTACAAAGGTCTGGAAGGTTGGATCTTCTTTTGTAAAGCGGTTAAGCGCCTTAGCCATCTGATCTGCAGATTTTTTATCTTTTGGAGAAATAGCCAAAGAAATAACCGGTTCTGGAACGAACATACTGGTCATTGCATAATTAATTGACGGTGAACAGAAGGTATCGCCGGAAGCGCATTCAACTCCAAATAGAGCAACAATGTCGCCCGGAACACCTTCGGTAATGTCTTCCATGGTAGCAGAGTTCATTCGGACAAGACGTCCAACCTTGAACTTTTTGCGTGCACGGGTATTGTACAATTCCTCGCCCTTCTTTAAACAGCCCTGGTAAATACGTACATAGGTTAACTGACCGTACTGTCCGTCTTCAAGTTTGAAACCTAAAGAAACACAGGGAGCCTTTTCATCACAGTTGAGAAGAACC
>JAKJFV010000256.1 GCA_022704725.1 Spirochaetota bacterium | reverse complement strand
GTAGAAAAAAACTACACATCACGCTAAGTCGTAATAAAGATAATCAAAAGCCGTAGAAAAACAGTGTTTCGTGCTAAGCGCAGTTTGGTATTTTCGGCTTAGTATTTTAAATATCCCGCTGCGAGACGCACGAGGAACACTATTTTTCTACTTCCTTGATTACCATTCATAAGGCATTCTATACGTGCCTGTTAGTTTTTATCTTTATACTAGAACCTAAAACGGTGTATTCAGTGTCCCCGTAAAGCTCTCCCATTTATGATTGCCAGGAAGTCACCGGAGCTGGTTATGTAGACTGGCGAGTTTATCATGGATGCTTTCCTCGCTTATATCTGTGTTTTCTAAGGTCTTTTGACCTTAGAAACTGTGTTCATCTGTGGTAATTTTTTATTCTTCTCCTTCTTTAGCTCTACCCGATAATCCGTGTGTCCTAAGCTCGTAGAGCTTTAGGACCTGTGGTTCTCTTTTCTTATCCACATTTTCAACCGTAAAACAGGACGGGAAATAGCAATAAGCCCATACCATTTTCTTTAACACAAACATAACCATTGCTATATATCTTAACTCCATTTATAATAGTGCTAAGGAACCTGATTAACGGAAAAAGCAGTCTTTAGGAGAACGATTATGAAAATTAGAGCCGTATGTGAATATGATGAAGAAGTCAAATCCTGGTCTGTAATATGTCCTGAACTGCCTGGTCTTACATCCTGCGGTGATACAATAGACCAAGCATTAGAAAACTATAAAAATGCAATTGAGCTGTTTTTCACACCGGATATTGAAATATTACCAGAAGAATCAAAAGTAATAGAAATGGTAATATAATGCCGATTAGGTTAACTTCAAAGCAAGTTATCAAAATTCTTCAACATCATGGATTTATATGCATTTCCCAAAATGGTTCTCATCAAAAATGGAGAAACAAAGATACCGGCTCTGTAACAATAGTACCCTGTCATTCTAATAAACAATTACCTATAGGGACTTTATTCAGTATTATTAAAGCTTCAGGGATTGATAAAACTGATTTTGGATTTAATTCATAAGAAAGCTAATTTTTCCCCCCTAAACTCTTTCAGTTTTACCCTAAAACCATGTGCATCAGTGTCGTGCGCAGCACCTGTGTGCGCTAAGTTCAAAGAACTTAAAGCGCCCGTGGTTCTTCTTTCTTAATTCACAATGCCTACCTTCGAACAAGATGAGGGAACACCAATAATCACATACCATATTCTTCGAGAATTACAGACTTGATAAAATATACATCATAAACTATTATATAACTAAAAGGAGGTACTAAATGATAACCTTAACTGGATTTTTTGACGGTTCAACATGCATACCCCTTGAAAAAGCAGATATTAAACAAAATCAAAAAGTCATCATTACTGTTCTTGATGAATTTGTACAAGACAAAGATAAAAACCAAAAATTATCGTATTTTGGTGCATTAAGCAGCTCAATTTCCTGTTTATCAGAAGACTTTGATGAAACCCCTGATGATTTTTTAGATTATACATAAATGTACTTATTAGATACACATACAATTTTGTGGTACTTAGCAGGAGACAGTAAGTTATCTAAGAAAGCTAGAGATATTCTAGATTCAAATAAGTCTTGTTATTATAGCATGTTATCGTTTTGGGAAATTGCGATAAAGCAGAAACTAGGAAAACTAGATTGTAAAGTTAGTGTTTCGGTTATTGAAAGTACATGTATTAAAGCAGGTTTTATTAATGTACCTATTCTTTCATCACATATAGATACCATAAATTTGCTTCCTGAAATTCATAAAGATCCATTCGACAGGTTATTAATTGGTCAAGCAATAGTAGAAAATTTTATTATAGTAACCAAAGACGAGCTAATTCCAAATTATCCAGTAAAAACATTATGGTAAAGTAATATTGATCTTATTGCTCCTTTAGCTCTACCCTCTTATCTTTCCATGAAAAAATATATATTACTTACCCTTACACTCCTTCTTATATCCTGCAGCGAACCTCAATTCCCTCAAACTTTTACTCCCCTTCCAAAGGCCGTCTGTGAAGACCTCCTCTGGGAATCTGATAAAAACATAGATGCAGTTATCAGTCTAATGCAGGATGCTGGAGTTACCAACATAAGACTTCCTGTGCGCTGGAGCATGATCGAAACAGCTAAGGGAACCTATGACTGGACAAAACTAGATGTAATAACGGATAAACTAACCAAGGCACATATCAGCATAACTGCGCAGTTTTTAAGTGTTCCCTCATGGGCTAACGGGAAAACTCAAAACCCGCTAAGCCCCTTGGACTGGGCAGACTGCTACCCGCCGTTAAATATCAGCGATTATACAGAGTTTTTATCAACAGTTGTAGAACGATATAAAGACACAATAAAAGAATGGATACTCTTTAATGAGGTGAACCTCGACTATTTCTGGAGGCCTCACGCAGACCCGGCTGAATATGTTGCGTACCTAAAAGCCGGATACAATGTCATTAAGGGTATTGATTCATCCATAAGATGAGGTGCGAGCCGGCGCAGCACCGATACTAATCATTTAACCCCATATTTTTTAGAGTAAACTATTCAAAAGAATAGTGGTCATAGAATTTCAAGCATCGAAGAAAATAAGATACCACAGTTATTTACTAATAATATTTCATGCTCTTTGTTATAAAAAAAGATATCTGTGTTTTCTAAGGTCTTATGACCTTAGAAACTGTGTGCATCCGTGGTTCTTTTTTCTTAATTCACAATGCCCATCGTATAAAAGGTTTGGAAATATAAATAAGCACATACATTTTTTTCTTGCATAAATGCCTATTCACTACTACAATAAAACTATGAAACAAGATATACGCTGGAAACAGCGCTACCAAAACCTGAAAAAATCATACACAAACCTTTCAAAAGCGTTAGCTTTAAAGGAACCTGATATATTTCAAAGAGCCGGATTAATACACTTTTTTTCAATGACATTTGAGCTTGCTTGGAAAACCATGAAAGATTTTCTTGAAGATCAAGGTTTTACCGATATTAACACACCACGCTCTGCAATAAAAAAAGCATTTGAAGTTGAATTAATACAAGATGGAAAGATTTGGCTTGATTGTTTAGAAAAACGTAATCTAATGACGCATGTGTATGATGAAGAAATTGCCTCTGAGGTAGAAACACTTATTAAAAATAATTATTTCCCCATAATCGAACAATTTGTTAATA
>JAKJFV010000255.1 GCA_022704725.1 Spirochaetota bacterium | reverse complement strand
AGACTAAGGGACGAGGACGCCTTGATCATAATTGGGTTACTGTACAGAATTCTTTGTCTTTTACTCTTATTACAAGGCCTTCGATTTCTCTTGGTTTTTACAACCGCTTATGCGCGTTATCGCAGATTGCCCTTGTTCGGGTTTTTGAAAAATTCAGCGGAAGACATTTTTTTGTCCGCTGGCCTAACGATGTGTGGTCTGAGGATGGCAAGGCGGCAGGCATTTTAAGCGATGTTCAGGGTACAGGAGATATACTTGCCTGGGTTAATTTGGGTATAGGAATAAATATTTCTTCAAAGCCCAATATAGCAAAAACTGATGCTGTTTTCGACAGTACAGCTCGAATTCCGGCGAGAAAAGAACTTTTACTCGAATTTCTGAGAGAGTTTAAAAAGATTGAAAAAGAAAGCTCAATAAATCCTTCTCTAATGGTTAATCTTTGGAATGACCTTTGCCCGGATATAGGTAAAAAAATGAGGGTTAAGGGGAAAACAGAAATGTATGAGTTTAATGGATTAAATAACTGGGCCTGGGCTCAGTGTGAAAATACGGTATTTCCTCCGGGCGATATTCGATTTGTTAAATAGGAGTTATATATGTCAAAAAAAACGGTAATGATTCAGGCTGTGTTATCAGCCTTATTTGCAGCCCTTATAAGTGCCGGAGCCTTTATTCAAATACCTATGCCCTCGGGAGTTCCGGTAGTTATTCAGGATATGACGGCTTTACTCTCGGGAATGCTGCTGGGACCCATATGGGGTTCTGTTTCGGTAATTCTCTTTTTACTGCTTGGAATTATAGGTCTTCCTGTTTTTTCAGGAAAGGCCGGTCTGCAGGTTCTTATAAGCGGACCGACGGGAGGCTTCCTGCTCGGCTACCTTGCAGCCGCCTTAATCTGCGGAATTGCTGTGCACGTTTTTATTAAGAAATACAAGGGTGCCTCGTATTGGGTAGTACTCAGCCTTATTGCTCTTGCTGGTACGGTTCTTTTATTCGTCTGCGGTATTGCAGGCTTTATGAGGGTTACTGAGTTTTCTTTTGTTAAAACAATTTCACTTGTTTTAATTCCATTTATTCCAGGGAATGGTATTAAGATGGTTGTTATGGTTCTGCTTGCCGGAAGATTCAGACCGGTAATAAAAAATTATCTGGGATAAACAGTGAAAGTACTTTCTGTAAATGCTGTTTCAAAAATATTCCCGAACGGTCTTAAGGCTCTTGATGAAGTAAGTTTTTCTGCGGAAGAAGGTGAATGCATAGTTGCGGCTGGATCGAACGGTTCGGGTAAAACGGTACTGATGAATATTATTGCACAGCTCGAAGAAAGTTCTTCCGGTTCAGTTACCGTACAACAAGGAAAAAGTATAGGGCTTATTTTTCAGGATGCGGACGCTCAGATTCTTGGAGAGACTGTTGAAGAAGATGCTTCATTCGGTCCGAGGAATGCGGGTTATTCAAAAAATGAGATTAAAGAAAAAGTTGATTCTTCATTAACGAGTACCGGCTTGGCTCACAAAAAGGATTCTCCTTCACGGCTATTATCGGGAGGAGAGAAAAGGCGCCTTGCTGTTGCCGGTGTTCTTGCAATGGATTGCGATATTCTGATTTTTGACGAACCCTTTGCTAACCTTGACTGGCCCGGGGTTAAACAGGTGTGCAGTATTATTGCTCAACTGAAAAAAGAAGGAAAGACCCTCATTGTATTAACCCACGAACTGGAAAAAATATTATCTCTTGCAGACCGGTTTTTGGTGCTGCATTACGGTAAAATATGCTTTGACGGAGACCCTGAGGAAGGACTAAAACTTGATTTGAATAAATGGGGAATCCGCAATCCGCTTGTTGCTTATGAGAGCATCGGGGACTTGCTATGGTAGTGTCTTTATTTTCTTACAGGAAGGGAAACTCATTTGTACATACAATGAATCCTTTAGTGAAGTTTATAATTTTTATTATTCTGTCTGTTTCAATTTTTTCTCCCGTATTTTCAAGCCCTGTATTTGTTGTGCTTCAAACAGCTTTCTTTTTTACCGCAGCAGTTTGTATCTTTGCTGCCTCTAAAACCCCCTTGTCCCGACTTAAAAGTTTACGGTTTGTATTATTTCTCGGATTTTTTGTTACTGTTTTTAAGATAATTCAATTCGATCTTATACAAGGCCGTCTTATATTCGGTTTTAATTTATCTCTCGCAGCTGACGGCCTATTATATACAGCCCGTTTTTTTACAGCTTCTCTTTTTGCCCTTGTTTTTTTTGAAACGACAAGTCCTCTGCAGCTGCAGGAATCTCTTGAACTTGTTCAAAATACAATTGCAAAAATTATTCCACCTGTCAAAAAATTATCTTTTGCACTATATCTTTCCCTTGCAATCAGCTTTATACCGGAAGTTTTTTCATCATGGCAGAAGATTAAACTTGCTTCCCGTGCGCGTAATCCGCAATGGAAGGGTAAGAAAAAAATACTTAAAAGCATTAATGTTTTCTTTTTAGAATTCAGCGCGCTGTTATCTATAATGATTGAAAGAGCGGTGTATAAGAGACGGGCATTAATAAACAGGATGCAGTATGGCAGATAAATGTTATAAGTGTATGAGGCCGGAAGAAAATTGCTACTGCCGCTTTATTGTTCCTGTAGAAACTGATATTATGTTTGTTTTTTTAATGCATCCCAAAGAGGCGAAAAAGCAGAGAACCGGGACCGGCCGTCTCGCCTCATTGTCGCTTCCCAGGTCTAAAATAATTGTAGATATAGATTTTACGCATAATGAAGAACTTAATGCAATCTTAAAAAATCCGGATTACTTTCCGTTAATTCTTTATCCGTCTGATGCTGCTCTGTATGCCGACGGGTCTGAAAACTTTTATAACGAAAAGATTACCAAAATACCGGAAGGGAAAAAACCTGTTTTAATACTTATTGATTCTACCTGGTTTTTTGCAAAGAAAATATTACGGTTAAGTAAAAATCTGGAAGCTATACAAAAACTTTCATTTAAAGGAATGTATAAGTCGCAGTATGAGTTTAAAAAACAGCCTGCTGATTTTTGTCTTTCAACAATAGAAACCTGTTATTATGTTATAAAAGAATTTCAAAATGCGGGTATTGTGAAATCTATCTGCGATCCTGAACCCTTGATGGATGTTTTTAAAAAGATGGTTAAGTTTCAAATACAGAGTGAAATTGACAGAGAGAAAAAAGGATTACCCTGCCGTTATTT
>JAKJFV010000254.1 GCA_022704725.1 Spirochaetota bacterium | reverse complement strand
TAAAATTAAAATTGTTCTTGCTACTTCTACAAGCAGAGAGAGCGCATCGTGGATGATTAAAAGGGCGGGTATTGATAATTACTTTGATGCTTTTGCTTTTGGAAACGAAGTTGAACACGGTAAACCCGCGCCCGATATTTTTCTGCATGCAGCTTCTCTTCTTAATGTTTCCCCCGAGCATTGTATTGTATATGAAGATTCCGAGGCCGGCCTAAGAGCCGCACATAGTGCCCGGATGCGATCTGTCTTTATAAAGGATTTATTACTCCCCCCGGAGGAAGTTCTTTTGAGTGTTTGGAAAAGCTGTACTTCTCTTGATGATTCAATTAAAGAGTTAAAGACTTTGATTGATCTTTGAGGTACTCGTATACATCTTTTCGCGCCTGAAGGAGAATTTCCTTATCACGCAGGGGATCTGCGATTCCGAGAAGAAGGTTTCCTGACTGCTGAATACCGCTTACTTCTCCGGGTCCTCTCAGTTTTAGATCGAGTTCTGCTATTTGAAAACCGTCTGTTGTTTCATGCATTGCTTTTAAGCGTTCTTTTCCTGCGTCGGTAAGTTTACTGCTGTAAATAAGAAAACAATGAGATTGATCTTTTCCCCGTCCTACTCTTCCTCTTAATTGATGCAGGGCAGCGAGACCGAACCTTTCTGCATGTTCAATTATCATACAGGTTGCGTTCGGTACATCAACTCCTACTTCAACAACTGTTGTGGCTACAAGTATTTGAATTTTCCCCTTACTGAAGTCGGTTAAAATGCGGTGCTGGTCTTCTTCGTCTACCTTTGAATGTACCAGAGCACATGAAAATTCGGGATACACCTCTTTTTGTAAAAATGAATACATATCTTCTGCAGATTTCAATTCGGTCTTTTTGTCAAATAAATAGTCCTGTTGGTCTGTTTCCTCATCAGCCTTTTCGATTAAAGGGTAAACGAAATATGCCTGACGCCCGTCCGAAATTTCTTTACGGACAGCTTCATATACTCTGGCCTCATTTCCTGCTCTGGTTAAATGAGTTTGTATGCATTTTCTTCCGGGGGGCATAGTCCTGAGTACTGAAACATCAAGATCGCCGAAAACAGTCAGCGCAAGGGTTTGTGGAATGGGTGTTGCACTCATCATTAAAAAAGAAGGTGCTTTACCCTCTGGAGACCGTCCCTTTTCGATAATGAGATTTCTTTGAATAACACCAAAGCGGTGCTGTTCATCTATGACTGCAAAGCGAAGGTGTTTATAGTGAACATTTTTTGAAAACAAAGCATGAGTGCCGATTACAATATCAATACTTCCCTGAGAAAGCTCTGTCAGGAGTTTATTTCTTCCTTTTGCCTGAATATTTCCGGTAAGGTAGGCAAGGCGCACCCCGGAAATAGGCTCAAGAAGACGGGCTGCATTTTCTGCATGCTGCCGTGATAATAGTTCTGTGGGCGAAAGAATTGCACATTGAAAGCCTGAATCTACTGCTCGAAGGCAGGCAAAAAAGGCGACAAGAGTTTTACCGGAGCCTACATCGCCCTGTAGAAGACGGGCCATAGAAAAAGAACTTGATCCTGAAAATGATTCGTCAAGTTCTTTATTCATCTGCAATATGACAGATTTTTGATCAGAGGTCAGATCAAACGATAAACGATCTATAAGCTGTTTTTGTTTGGGGGAGAGGCTCCTGTAAAAGGATTCTTCTTTTTCTCTTTTTTCAGCAATATTCTGATCTGAGATGACAGAGTCTGTGTCGGACTGTAAATAGCTTGTCTCATCCGGCAGATGACCCTTTCTATCGAGAGTTCTTTTTACAATGCCCAGCTGGAAAAGAAAAAGTTCTTCATAAATGAGGGTCTGTCGTGCTTTTTCAGCTTCTTCAATTGAAGCCGGGTTATGTATAAGATGTATTGCTTCCTGCTTTCCTAAAAGACCGTATTTTGAGCGGTAGAATTCAGGAATTTCATTGTTTATACCTTTTCCGTATTCATGCAGGGCAGTGGTAATAAACTTATGCATTTGAGCCTGGCTTAATCCGGCAGTAAGAGGGTACAATGTAGCGATTGAGAAAAAACCTTCGTTCTTTGTAATGAGTTCTTCATCACCGTCTTTTTGTAAGAGTTCGGCTTCAAAAGATGCGGACTGCAGATCTCCATATTTTTCTGTAAAATTTCCTGTAACACTGATTATTGAACCGGCAGGAAAGGTTTTTTCCAAAAAAGGCCGGTTAAAACAAACAAGAACCGCACTTGCTGTATCATCCTCGATACGGATTTTTAGTGTCTTCATGCGGCCGTATCCAAACCACTCATGGGATGTAACTCTTGCTATGGTATGTACTTTTTGTCCGCTGTTAAACTTAGCTAGGGGAATAAGCTGTGTACGGTCTTCATAAGACCGGGGATAATGTGTTAAAAGTTGAGAAACAGTAAATATATTAAGAGAAGCGAGGTTTTTTGCAAATCGGGGACCAATTCCGCTTACCGAAGTAACCGGGGTCTCAATATCCTGTAACTTCACAAGTCTACACGGGCAGGTTTTTTAAGATGCCGATAATGAAATTAATCCCTATGGCTGCAATTATTTTTGATAGAACTATAAAGATTATTGAAATAATAAGTGCTGTTTGTTGTGAATAATACTTTTGGGCATAAAAAATCTTTGCGATTCTTGAAGTTACCGGATTCAATATTTGATCAAAGCTGTACCAGATACTGCCGGTATCTTTATTGAGCAGAACAAAAATGAGGCGGATAACCATCAGGATAACAAAAAAGTTGAGAATGGAAGACATGAGACTCCATACAAGACTAATGATCATAGCCAAAATTATACCAAGACTGATTTTCTGCATCATTGCAATATTTGAAAGAAGGGAAGAAGACATTACAAGAATACCGATGGAGAGGATCGGTGAAAAATCCATGCTGCTGAAACGGAGAAATTTTAAACCTTTGAATAAATATAAGTATGGATCGCACAAAGAAGAAAGAACCCGTGCTGCTGCTGTATTTTGAAAGGAGGGTATCCATGTGAGTACTATGCGTGCAAAACACATAATAGTATAGAGCGATATTATGGTTGATAATCCCTTTAACAATGCATACAAAAAATTCATATTCTTCTCCTGCGTTTATTCTTTCCAGACAGACTCTACCAGTGGTTGATTTCTTAAGACTTTGAGAAATTCTTCATCGGCAGGAATTGTCAGGTTGCCGCCGGTTTTTATCTCAAAAGTTCCTTCC
>JAKJFV010000253.1:2904-3232 GCA_022704725.1 Spirochaetota bacterium | reverse complement strand
ATGAGGTTTATATGCTTCAGATACAGGAAAAGGAAGCTGAACTGAAGGCGCTGCAAGCTCAGATAAATCCTCATTTCTTATATAACACCCTTGACTCAATATTCTGGAAGGCTCAGAGATCTAATGACAAGGAAATTGGTGAAATGATTCATGCTTTGTCAAAGCTTTTCAGGTTGACCTTAAATAGAGGCCAGGAATTTACATATATAGAGAATGAAAAAGATTTTATCCACAATTATCTCTTGCTGCAAAAAATGAGATATGGAGAAAAACTGAAATATACTATAGAATTTGATGAAGACATACTGTTTTATCGCATACCAAAGCT
>JAKJFV010000253.1:0-2894 GCA_022704725.1 Spirochaetota bacterium | reverse complement strand
ACCGAATCCAGCAATGCTGAAAGCATAATCAAAGTAAGAGGAGAGAAGTATCATGGGGGTATAAGGTTTACCATTGAGGATAATGGCAATGGAATAAGTCAGAAGCTTATAGATGAAATACTGGCAGATGATGCGGAGAGTGTATCAAATGCATCTACCGGCTATGCCATGAAAAATATTAAGAAGCGGTTAGCACTATATTATGATAATAATTTTGAATTCAATATCTACAGCTCAGAAGGGGAAAGCACAATTATTGAAATCATTATTCCAACAGAAAGCAAAAAATTTCAATGGAGGAATAGCTGATGTTTAAACTAATGATAGTAGATGACGAGCCTAATGTAGTATCCGGTATAAAAAGCGTAATTGACTGGGCCGGCAATAACATTGAAATATGTGCAACGGCAAATGACGGAAAAGAAGCACTGGAGCTGATAAAAAAGGTTAGTCCGGATATCATCCTGTCAGATATTAAAATGCCGAATATGACAGGCTTGGAGCTAATACAAAAACTGCATGAAAGCGGAATAAATTCAAAAATTATTTTTTTAAGCGGTTATGATGATTTTGATTATGCAAGGATGGCTCTTAGGTATGGTGCCTGCGACTACTTATTAAAACCATGCATGCCTGATGAAATATTGAAAGCGGTTCTTAACGTAACAGATATAACAGAAAAACATGAAACTGCAAAGGACGATAATTTTCCGGCAACAAATAGAAATATCAATATAGTTTTAAGAGCTGCCCTGGATTACATTCACGAAAACTATTTCCAGGATCTGAATCTTACAACGGTAGCAGATAAAGTATTTATCTCCCCCAGTTATTTAAGTCTGCTGTTCAAGCAGCAATTAGATATAAATTTCGTTGAATACCTTAATAAATATAGGATCAATATGGCTAAAAAGCTTCTTTCGGATGTTAAGTATAAAACCTACGAAGTAGCATATAAGGTAGGTTACAAGAATGAAAAATACTTCTCTCAAATGTTCAAAAGGTATACAGGCATAACACCAAGGGAATTCAGGAATTCCTTGCAATAGCATTTATTACAGAAGGGGCTGTCTCTAACGGGGGACAGTCCCTTTAATTAATCTTGCATTACCGCACTGCCAATATTACAGATATAATAAAATTCTGAACTTTTTTAATAATTTATATACTTACAATGTATTTGAAAAGAACTTATTATATAATTAAGAACTGATGAAGTGGGTTAAGTGCGCGCAAACTTCTCATTATTCGGCTTATGTATAAAAAAATAGTTAGGGGGACTAAAATGAAAAAGGGTTATTTTAAAAGGATAATAATCTGTGCATTGGCAGTTTTAATGGCAGCATCCGCAATTGGATGCAGTAAAACAGTGTCACAGGAACCTCTAGCCGACAGCAGTGAGCCTAAGGAGATAACAATCAAGTTTTTCTCGAACTTACCGGACAGATCAGCCGGAAATGGTAAGCTGGAACAGACTTTAATTGATAACTATATGAATGAAAACCCCAATATAAAAGTAGTAGTAGAAGCATTGCAGGACGAACCGTATAAGACCAAGTTCAAGGCTTATACAGCAGGAAATGAACTGCCGGATATCTATATGGTATGGGGACAGCCATCCTTCTTCAACCCGATTATGAAGGGCGGTTATGCTGCAGAGCTTAATGCCGGTGATTACAGAAGTTACAATTTCTTTGCCGGAGCTTTGGACGGCTTCAGTATGGATGGGAAGCTGTACGGACTGCCAAGGGGTACTGACTTGATGGTAATTTACTATAACAAAGCTCTGTTTGAGGAGAACAGAGTAAAGGTACCTTCTAATTATGAGGAACTTCTGGAGGCAGCCAAAGCCTTTAGAAGCAAGGGTATAGCTCCAGTGGCAATGAACGGCAAAGACAAGTGGGCAATGAATATCCTATTTCAGGACTTGGTGATAAAGGAAGGCGGAAACCAGCAGCTGATGACTGATGCTTTGAGCCAAAAGGTCAAATTCAGCGAAGACCCGGTACTGATAAAAGCGGCTCAAAGGTTCAAGGAGCTTACCGACATTAAGTTCTTCCAAGACGGATTTATATCAGCAGACTACGGTGCGGCTCAAAACTTATTTGCACAGGGAAAAGCTGCTATGTACTACATGGGATCATGGGAAATGGGAATGAAGACTAATGAGAATTTCTCAGAAGACTTTAGAAATAATCTTGGAGTAATAAAATTCCCGGCCATGGCCGACGGATTAGGTAAGGATACAGATTTGGCAGCTTGGAATGGCGGAGGATATGCCATATCATCAAAATCGGCTGTTAAAGAAGAAGCAGTAAAGCTGTTGAACTATATGATGAAGCCGGAAAACTGGGCTAAGAATGCATGGCAATCAGGCTTGGGCTTCCCCGCACAGAAGCTTGATGCATATATGACAGGCCAGGAGACGGATGTGCAAAAGAAGCTGATAAGCATATTAGGAGAAGCTACATCAACAAGCGGTACTCCATGGAATGACTGTCTGACTCCAAACTTCAAGACTGATGTTGAAACAATAATTCATGAGCTGGCTGCAGGCATAATTACTCCTGAAGAGTTTGCCAATAAGGTTGATGCTGCAGTAGCAAAGGAATCCAAATAAGTAATCTTAAGACATGGCTTATACTTTATAAATAACTGCATAGGATGCAGAATCAAAGAATTCGGAGACTATAGACAAGGAGTTCTTCTGCATCCTTTTTCATTCAAATAAATCAATATGTTAAGAATAACTATGAAGCAGGTGATATTTTGCATAAGCTGCTGAAAAATAAGAGAACCATTTTTCTTCTGGTTGCTCCTGGTCTGGCTGTTTTTATCTTTGCGGTTTTTATACCGATTATAGTAAGTATTTACTATGGAATGACTGATTGGGG
>JAKJFV010000252.1 GCA_022704725.1 Spirochaetota bacterium | reverse complement strand
ATATAAATTTCTATGGTTTTCAGGAGGTAATTCACCATTTCGAGATTATAATAAGGCTCAAGCTTTGGATTGTTCTTTTTTTTGGCAGCGATTTCCCGTGCTTTTTTTTCAAACTCGTCTGATTCAAATTTGAGAGCTTTTATATCATCATTATATGCTGCTTTCTGAGCTTTTGATATGGCCATTTTCTGCTCCCCGGAGGTTATAATTAATTCATCGGATAATTTTATTTCATCTGATATTAAATTCGGAAATATTTCAAGATTATTTTAAATGAACCGGATTTTGTTGAGGTCTTTATTCTATTTATTGAAATCTGAAAAATTGCAAAATTCTATTGACTTCTGTTTAAAATGGACCTCAATTGCTGAAATTTTAGTTTACAGGTGTTTAATAATGTTCAGATAGAATATTATATTCTTATAATAAATAGCCCTGTGGTTGTGATGAAAACTACTTGCTTAATTATCCGCTTTTAAAGAATCATAAATATCCTGTTATAATGAATAATCCTGATCTTATTAATGAAGGTAATATATTATGGTGAAAAATATCATTGATATGAAAAAGGGGCTGGTGAGCCGTTTTTTCAGTGATGAAAATACTGTTCTAATTCTGCTCGTGTTCTTCGGTCTCTTTTTCCGGTTTCTTACTATAACCAACATTGAGACAGGCGGGGACGCAGCTGGAGTCTGGTTCGCAGCAAAGCAATTGTTCTACGGTATGGACTATGGCATTAATCATCACTCAGCACGATTCGGGATGATAATTCCCGTGTACCTGTCACAGCTTGTCTTCGGGACTCATCCTGTTGTTTATTATTTTATGCCACTGTTTTTTTTCGTTCTTCAGGTGGTATTTTTATACAAGATTGCAGTACGGGCTTACGGCATAAATCTGGCTTTCCTGAGCTCATTAATCCTGATATTTCTGCCTAAGATGTTCAGCCACGCGGTTCAGATTAAACCTGACGGATTCTGTGCGGCCTATATACTGATTTGTGTGTATTTTCTTTTTAAATTTAATGACTCGAAAAATAATTCATATGTTTATCTTCTTACAGCTTCTCTTTTTATGTTTTTTGCTTATATGACAAAGGAGACAAGTTTATTCTTTCTACCGGGCCTGGCTCTCTGTATCTGGGTTATGAAGAAGAATTTAAAATATGTCATAGCATTCGGTGCGCTGCTGTTTTTTCTTTTTCTTGGAGAGACAGCTATTTATTATTTAACGCTGGGCCTCAAGCTGGGGAGAGCGCAGATTATAACAGGTTCTCACCTCGAAAGCGGAAACCTGCAGGCTCTGCCATCGGCCGTGAATCTTTTTCTCCGTTACGCGCAGCTCAATGTATTTGAAAAGATATATTTTTTTGCATACCTTGCAGGTACCTGTTTTCTTTTAATAAAAGCTAAATCTATAAAAATGGATGAGAAGGTGAAATCGCTGATAATCATCCCCCTTGCTTTTTTTGTACTGCTTACATTTGCAGTGAAGAGCATCAACCCTCCAGTACCGGCTATGTCATTTAATCCAAGACACCTGGTTCCCGCTGCGCCATTTATGAGCTTTATTATATCCTATGCACTTATCGTAACTTTTGGTTTTTTACGCAAGGGAACGGGCAATACTCCGGTAGCTGAAGATGGAGAAGTTTATGTGAGACGATATGCGGGTATCACAGGTGTGCTGTCAGTTGTAAGCCTCGTTGTGGTAATAGCTGTTCTTCCTCATTTTCCGCAGGCTGCGAGAAGCAGTTTTTTAGGGGAGCATCCTCTGCGTGCAACTTTTCAGTTTTATACTATGCTAAATAATGCTTATATTAACGGTATACCAATTATGCAGGAGAAAGTTGTAGCCGACAGGTGGAAAAAACCGGTTGATGCAGTACAGGCTTATTTAAACAAAGGTTTATCCCTGCAGGAGGCATGTAAAAAAGCAAAGGTTATTGAAAAGGATTATCTCTATTGTCTAAGCCGTGTTGAGCAGGGTGATTACAAAACTTTTAAAATCTTTACACACATTTTCTGGAATAATGATTTCAGTTCTAAAGGTGATGTTTCCCTGCCGGAAATGGAGGTTCTTACAATAAAGAACAGGACTATCGGCTTTGTTGTAAATAATGAAGTTAAAAAAAATCCGGATTATAAAGCAAAACTCTTCAGTAATGAAGAAAATCCGGTAGTGATAATGTATGAAAAGCCGATTCGTGTTAAGCAGATGAAATTACAGGATTTTTTAAATCATAATTAAACATGAGGAAATAATTCAGTTATGGCTGAGACAACTAAATATGATTTTAATGATTTAACAGTAAAACTTGGCGGGAATAAAATGCCGCTGTGCAATTTCTGCGGCACATGTATCGGACTCTGCCCGACCGGAGCGCTTACTTCAGATTATGAAAGCGGCAGGCCGGTATTTGATGAATTAAAATGTACAAGGTGCGGCCTCTGCTATAAACATTGCCAGGGTGTTGGTGTGGATTTTACTGTTCTCGATAATTCTTTTAAAGGCGGAAAAAATTACGATAAGTATTTTAAGAGCTACAATAAATGCTTTCTTGCCCATTCCGGCAATGATCCTGTACGAAGGAAAGGATCGTCGGGAGGGAGTGTTACTACTCTTCTCGTTTATCTCCTTGAGAAAAAGCTTGTTGACGGCGTAATCATCCCGAGGCCGAAGCCTGACCAGCAGTGGCTCTTCAGGCCGGAGATTGTTACTGATGTTAAAGCTGTCAAAGCATCCTCGCAGTCAAAGTACTGTCTTATACCGACAAACGAGATACTCAGCGCTCTGAAAGATAAAAAAGGTAAATACGCCATCGTCGCTCTTCCATGCCAGATTCACAGTATCAGGAAACTGCAGAATGAAGGGAATAAAAATGCGAAGAAACTTGAATATATACTGGCATTAATCTGCGGGCATAACATGGAGTATGGTGCTACAACATTCGGCATGAAAAAAGTTAAAATTAAGAAGGAAGATGTAATTGATATAAAATACAGGGAATATGCTGACTGGCCCGGTGGCCTTTCCTTCCATCTTAAAAACGGTGACAATAAAGGGATTAATTTTTTCAATTATCACTATCTGAATGCTGTTTATCTGCCGAACAGGTGCAGGCTCTGTCCCGATTATTACGGCAACTATTCTGATATAAGTTTCGGAGATTCGTGGCTTGAAAGACTGCTCGGCAGAGGTATGAACGAGAAGGGGATTCCGAAAGGGTGGTCCAGTATTATTGCAAAAACCGATAA
>JAKJFV010000251.1 GCA_022704725.1 Spirochaetota bacterium | reverse complement strand
ATTTTCTGGAAAACGGCAACATTATTAATTCTGTCAACTTTCCAAAGACAAAACTTGACGAGGCAATTCCCTCAGGCGGAGCACGCTTGTGTATAGCAAATAAGAATGTTCCGAATATGGTTGGTCAGATTACGACTGTTCTTGCAAATGAAAAGATGAACATTGCCGCGATGGTTAATCAGAATAGGGCCGATGTTGCATACAACCTTATTGATGTCGAAGGCGAAGTTCCCTCTACTGTTATAGAAAAACTTAAGGCTATTCAGGGTGTAATTAACGTTCGGGCAATAAAACACTAAAACTGGGTGACTCTGAAGCGGAGTCATTATCAGTGTGAATTTATGATAAAGGTTCTACAATGTGAAAAAAAACATATTGTAGAGCCTTTTTTTTGGTTAAAAAAACTCTCTATTTTGCGAAAAAGTGTAAAATACTCCACTATAAGCGGAGAAATACAAGTAACTACATTGAATTCATTAAAAAAATATGGCATAATCACACCACATAACAATTTTTTTTACCTGGGAGTAATGTGTGGTGAATAAGACCAAGAAAAGCCGGCTTACCGATTTATTTAGAATGTTTTTAGGGCCGATGCTTTTTTCACTCTTTCTTGCAGTCTCCTGTGTTTATGTATCATTATATGTACCTGCAGATATGTCAACAACCGATCCGATACTAATTACAGAAGAGAATAATGCCGAAGTCTTAGAAGACGATTTTGAGGAAGAGGTTTACAGGAATCCGCATGCGATTGATCCTGTAGACTATCATACTGTGGTTGTGAATTACAAAGAAAAAGCAGACTTAGGATTAACCTTATACCGCTCATTGCAGTCGAGAGCTGCAGTTGTCTCTTTTTATAATAAAATAACCCATAGTACCGATGTAACGCTTGCAATAGTGGAAAATGCAGATGCAAATGATATTCCTCTTTCTCTTGCTTTTGCCCTTGCCTATACCGAAAGCCGTTATAAGGTACGTGCAGTAAATAAAAATAAAAATGCGTCAATTGACAGGGGCTTGTTTCAGCTTAATAACAACTCTTTTCCCAAATTAACAGAAGCAGAATTTTATAATCCCTATATCAGTGCAAAATACGGTATGGCGCATCTTCGTTTTTGTTTAGATACAGCCGGAAATGAGACAGCCGCCCTTGCCATGTATAATGCCGGAACAACACGGGTACGCGCTAACGGAACCCCTCAGGTAACGCTAAATTATGTAGATTTAATAATGAATTACAGAGAAGGCTTAGATGCCTTATTAGCTTCACAGGTAGCGGTGTTGTTTGAGAATGAAGTTTCAACAATGATTGCCATGGTAAAAACTGATACGCAATAATTATTTTTTAACAATACGGATAAAGCATTTTTGTGCAGTAAGCGTTCTAATCTGTATTACGGCTTTATCATCTGCAATATCAACAGTGCCTGTACCTTCGAATCTTTCAACCCTAAAGCCTTCGGGAAACCATGAACGGGGAATGTAAAGTTCGGTACAGGGACTATTGTCTGCACTGCATGCGGTACTCTCCCATTCCATTTCAAAAAAAGAAGTATTTTCAAATTCGCATTTCATGGAAATAAGACTGCCGCAGAGTGCTGCAGGGTAGGGCGAAATTTCATCGCTCAGGGGTATACTGTCCTTGTCTATAAAAAGATAGTGTTCATGCTTATGTGTTAATTCGCTGACAAAAAAAGTCTGAAAGGGCAGCAGAAAATCGCTTGTAAAATTAAGTTCATGACTGTTTGATTTTGTAAAAAAATCGCTGTGGTATAATACCGGTTTATCATTATGAACCGACCATAGCCCTATCGACTTCCACGGACATTGAAGTCCCTCTAGAAAAATAGATTCGCCTTCCAGTAATTTACCGGAAGAATGTGTGTGTTTTTTAGGATTGAACCCTGAAGCTCTTGTAATGAGATCAAATTCACTGTCTATAATTGTACCAATAAAGCCGCTTTCTGCAGAATTTCCTGTGTCAAACCCGATAACCGCCCTGCAGTCTTTTAATCGTCTGGCACTGTGTCTCATTGCTGCGGTAAACCGCGTCTGTAAAAAGTCCTGAATAGATTCTCCTTCATAGGAAAAATCGGGTGTAAAGCAGTTTCCGGCAAAGAAGAGAGTTTTAAAAGTTAAAAAAGCGTATCGCTTAAGATCCTCATCGACAAGTTTTTCCGGATCTATTCCAATAGACTGCAGTACCCAGTGCGGTAAAGAATCTATTTTGCGGTCAGGTACCAATAAAACATGAAGAGGGTATTCTTCGATTACTTTTAAGCACCGTCTTGTTGCGGCTAAATACTCTTCGTTATACTGCTCGATGCCGGAGCCTTCCACAGCTTTCCATGGAAGAATCCAATATAAGAGGTTGTACCCTTTGTCGATGAGCATAGAACAGTATTCGCGGGCATTGTCTTCGGTAAAGGGAAGGTATTGACTGTCGTAGTCCAATGCGCATCCGTGAAACATGCACATCCTGCCGTAAGCATCTTTTATGCCGTTTGTATCGGGGAAAAAAAGTTGTTGATGTTTCACAGTAATCTCCATTAACAGCTATAAACGAAATAAGACCACCGGCTGAATATTCAGCAAAGGTGGTCTGTTTCTGCCGCAAAGGCGGCACAAGGGAAAGATTTCTGCAGTCTTTATTCAGTTAAAATACGGATAACTTCTGCTTTATCGCTGGTCTTAAGTATTTCCTGTCTTTTTTCTGCACTCTTAAATAAAAGGCTTACTTCAGCAAGAAATTGAAGATGCGGACCAGTTTTGTTAACCGGAGATAACGTCATAATAAAAATTCTGCATGGTTCCTGATCAAGAGAATCAAAATCTACAGGATTATCTGAAACACCAATGCATGCTACAAGATCTGTAACTGTATCTGTTTTTCCATGAGGAATTGCGATACCGTGTTTCATTCCAGTCGACATCTTTCTTTCACGGTCGAGAACACATTCACGGGCGGCTTTTTTATCGGTTACTTTGCCGGCAGCAATAAGAATCTCCAGCATTTCATCGATGATATCTTCTTTTGTTTTGCCCTGTAAGTGAAGATTTACAGTTTCCGTTGTTAATACAGTTCGTAAGTTCATATGATGAGTTTACGTTTAGTTCATTTAAAAGTCAAGCAAAAAAAAGCTGATTTTGGCAAAATTACAGAAAAATAGATAAAAAATGAGTTTAATTCATACATTGCTTGCGGTTTTGTGCTATACTTCGCAAATGGCAGATTTACGCAAGTTTTATGC